>NZ_JBRCAD010000210.1:0-10114 GCF_053493415.1 Trichothermofontia sp.
GGACAAAGCTGCTTCAAGATCAATTTGACAAGCTTCGGGAATGAGGCTATCATAGAACATCATTTTTTATTTGTTAGAGGACAGAATACTGCATTCTGTCCCTTTTTTCCATCGCTTAACCTAACTTTCAACACTTCTGTACATAGGGATCACCCCACAACGCCTCCGCACGCATCCCATTAATCGCAATCAATTGCCCCTGAGCGTTAAGAACCGGCCCGCCGCTCATCCCTGACGTCACTGGATTGGTATATCCTAACTGATACCCCCCCGCTAAAGGTTTCGGGAGTAGCAATGAAATCTGGCCCCGCTGCCATGTAAATTTAGGCGCTTCCTCAGAATCGAACGCGATCGGAAATCCCGCCGCATAAACCACCTCCCCGATTTGTCCCCCACGGCCTAGCGGGCCAACGGGATACGCAACCTGGGGACTTGCAAACGCTAGAACGGCCAAATCATTACCCTTAAACGCAATATCCTCAATAGGCTGCGCCGGATAAACTTGACCATCATAGGTTTGCACCCAATAGGGACCTGGATCGGCCCGTAGCACATGGGCATTGGTCAGCACCCCATACACTGAACCTTGCCGCCGAATCACGATCGCCGATCCAATGGTTTGTCGAGTTGGCTCGCCAGCCATAACCTGGACACTAATCCGTTCCGCCAGTTGATACAGGTCCGTTTCCTGCCACTGCCCCGCATTCGTCATCCAGGTTAATTGGGAAAATTTCTGGCTAGTGAAGGTCGCACGGCTCCACGGGCAGGCCAGCATCGCACCCACACAAAAGCTACTGGATACCAGCCCCGTCAACAGAACCCGACAATAGCCCCAACTCCCCTGCATCATTAGCCTATTCATGCCCGACTGAGGGTTCCTCCCAGATCGGTCCTGGTGGCAACGGGATCGAAGCTTGGGGAACAGGCGGCAGCAGTTCCAGCAAAGGACGCAAGTCCCCATAAACCGCCTCACCCACGGGCGTAATCTCCAGCGGCACCCGATCCGCCTCTGGCATGCCAGAGAGGAAGATGGGCTGGCCATCAACCATCACCCGTTTTGTCAGTAAACGATCTAAAACCGCACTGGGATCGGTATAGGGTCTTAACGTTACGACCAAACCATTGGGCAGACAGTCCCCGCCATGATAGGCTGCCACACAGAGGGCAGGCTGGCCATTCGTCACCGCTGCCCGCAGATGATTCAGCGTGCCATTTTCATAGAAGCGTTGAAAACGGGCTGAAATCTCCTCACATCGGGATTGGGGATTCCACGGCTCCGGAAACGAATCATCTACCCATAAAATTAACGGGATATTCCCCCGTGAGACGGTCCGAGCAATCGTAGCTGGATGCCCCCGGTAGAGACCACAGAAAAATCGAGAGGCGGTGGATGCATTCGTCTGCGCCAGTCCCGGTAGGCTCGTTGCGGCCATTGCCCCCGAAACCAAGGTAGCGCTGAGAAGTGCCCTGATCGATCGTGGTAGAGTCATAGGTCTTCTGCCCACTGTCAGCAGTGTTGATGTAAGAGCTATGCCTAGTATTCCCGCGATCTAATCGTGACTAACATAACCATCGATAAAGTTTTTAAAAGATATTCGGACGTGTAGAGCCTTAGCCCTAGGAGGGCTGCGCATAACTTTGCCAAATATGCACAAATCGGGTGAGCGTTGTTTCTGGTAACTGACTTTGGAGCCAGAGGAGCGCGCGGGTTTGGTTAGGAAAACGATCGGGCTGATAAGACTGACAGAGATCCGGCAGTGAAACGGCAGTCGGTTGGGGCGATCGATACACCGGATACCAGGTTACATCCTGGAGCAACCGTTCCCAGGTGGTCATGTCCACCTCACCCGTGACAGGTAGTTGGTGGGTTTGCTGGAACGATCGCACCGCCGCCTCAGTTGCGGCCCCAAACTGGCCATCCTCCCGCACTAGGGGATGGGCACCCCGCACATTCAACAACAATTGCAACACCTTGACCGCCGAATTTTTATCCCCCAACTTCAGGTGGGGTTTACGCGTCGTATCCGACGGGGGTAACCGGCGAGACCGGGCCGCCAGGGCAGGCGACCATCGCAACAGGGCCGACCATGTGCGCTCATCAACCCGACCATCATCCGGCAACCCACACTGACGCTGGAAAAACACCAACGCATAATAGGTCCGTTCCCCAAACACCCCATCTTCCGCCAGGGGTGGAGTTGTGCCGCTAACATTTAACAAGGCTTGCAATTCCCGCACCAGCAAACCCTGATCGCCATAGACCAGCAGCAGGTGTCCGCTGGCTGTGCCACTAGGTAAAGGCGCGATCGGCTCCTCCCGCACAAAGTAGGCCAACAGGGCAGGATCAGAGAGGCGCGGTGTGGATGCCGTCCCGGCTTGTCGGAGGACCTCCCAGGTCTGTTCATTGACACAGCCATCCGCCACTAACCCCTGCTGTTGTTGCAGCGTGATCACCGCTACATAGGTTTGGTCGCCAAAATAACCATGCTCATCAATGCGGGGGACGATCGCGGCGCTATTAATCAGCCGTTGCAGTTCCCGGACTGCTGCTCCCTGATCACCGTACTTGAGGAGTGGATCTGGCATTCTGTTTACCCCAACTGGTGGAATTCAAAATTCAAAATTATACAATTGCCCGTCTACATAGCCTCGTCAGACCATAGGCGGGCAAACTCCTGGAGGACGGGGGCAGGCACTTGGGTCTGTAGCCATTCCAGAGCTGCCTGTTGATCAGGGGTGATGTTCGGATGAATTTGTTGATAGGCACGCAGCAGCGTCAGGGGTAGGGTAACCACCGTACTCGGCAGGGCCAGATCCGGACCTGGTGCCGACGTCAGAAGGGTGTCTGGGTGCGCGGCACGATCGGGCGGATAGAGGTGGGGATTGCGCCAGTAGGCCGCAAAGTCCTGGAGGATGGTTGCCGGAATTTGGGTTTGCAGCCATTGCAAGGCCTCGGTTTGGTGCGGGAGATCCTTGTAATAAGCAAAAATACTGACTAAATCGAGCGGGGGTTGGGCATCACTGGCATCAGCCCGATAGCGTTGGGCAAACTCACGGCAGGTGGCCACGGGTAGTTGGGACTGCAACCAGCGAATCGCATCCCCCTGGTGATAGCGTCCATAGAGATCACTGTGCTCCGGGCGGAAATAGCGGGCCACCTCAACCAGATCCACCTCACCCGCCAGCAACGGATCGGACATCGCCCACCAACGATCGTGGGGTTCGGCCAACAAGGCTTGCCAGGTACGATCGTCCACGATGCCCGTCACCTGGGCTGCACCAAACCGCTTCAACTGCAAGTCCCGCACCGCCTGCCCTGTCACTGCCTCAAATTCCCCATTGACCACCACCCGCCCGTAGCCGAATTTATATTTCAAGAGGCGCTGTAGCTGGTGTACGGGACCATCGTTAGCTGCCGTGTCCTGACTGCCGATCGCTAAATGGGGATACGGGTCATCCCCCATGCCGCTCTCGCTGGTCGGTGGCACCCTCACCTCGGATAGCCCGCCCCAAATTTCAGTCGCTGGCTGGGAAACCATTTCCCCTGGAGGATGCGGCGCGATTGCCGCAGGGATCGCTTCGCGCATCGCCACCTTGGGGGGCAAGGTCAGGGTACTCACATCCACCGAGTCCCGTTGCTGCCAAGCTTGCCGGAAAGTCGCCAGCAGGGCCGGAGCCTCGCTTAACAACTGTTGCTCTAGCCAATGGAGGGCCCCTTCGCGGTGGGCCGGAACGCCCGTAGGGGACTGCTGTTCCTGGCGATAGGTTTGGCACACCGTCAGAAGATCGATCGGGGGCGGTTGGAGGGCCGTGGTTTCGTGCCAGAGGCGGGCAAATTCCGCTAACACCGCCCCGGAGACCTGACTCGGATCATGCAAGTGGGTATTGAACCAACCCAGCAAAGCGGTTTGGGCTGGCGCACGATCGGGGTCATAGGTTTGGCAGACCTCAATCAAGCTAACAGGATCGGACATCGCACGGCACCTCACTGATCACCAGAACATTCCCCACTTGGCTATGGCCCACTCGGATACGGCTCCCTCGGATCTGGTTTCCCAACCCACCGCAGCTTTGTCCGCCAGGATCGGCTAACCAGACCAAGACTCACGCGGACCCTATGACCAACAGGATTAGGATAACGCTGGATCGGCTAGCTGGGACTCCCCTGACGGAGCCAGCGTTGCTGAAACTCCGTCAAGATTGCGGTTGGCAACTGTTGCGACAGCCATTGCAGGGCTTGTTGCTGACTAGCCGTGAGGACCGCTTCCCCCTGGGCATAGACATCCACCAGGGCAGGGACAGGCAGCGGTTTCGTCTCGCTAGGCATCAGGGGATCGGGTAAGGGCGATCGCCCGGATTCCTCCCTTACTGGCGGGGGACTGGATAACGCCACCAGTGCCGTGGGTAGGGTCAGATCCGTGGGGGGCGTGACGGCCAATAGGGGGGAAGGCTCGGTCGTATCTTGCCCCTGATCCTGGCCCATCAACGCCTCCCAAGCGGGCGGTGTCATTGCGGGTACTGACGGTGGAGCATCAGGCGCAGCCCCCGCTTGCGGGATCGCCCAGTCCGGAGGACTCAAATCCAGGATCACCCAATCCGGAGGACTCAAATCCTGGCCGACTGGCTGGGAATCGGTCGGTTCAGACGCCGTGGTAGGAGGTATCGCGAGATCCGGCATGGCTAGATTCAATACCGCCCGATCGGACACAAGCAGGTTGGGATCAGTCGTATCTTGTCCCATCAGCACTTCCCAGGTGGGCTGATCCACAACCCCCGTGGGCGGTAAATCATGACTATGCTGAAAGTTCAAAACCGCCTGGTAAGTCGCCTCATTAAACTGCCCATCAACCGTGAGCACATAACCATACTCATTCAAGAGCTGTTGGAGGTGGGCGATCGGGCCATTGGTGGTGGTATCCGTTTGCCCCTTTTGCAGCAAGGACATTGCGGTTAGGGGCGGAGCACCCACCTGGCCCGTGGGCGTGAGGGGCGCGAAGTTGACCAGTTCCAAGACCGGCTGGGGTAAGCCCGTGGCAGGCGTCGGCAAGGGTTCATCCCAATACAAGCGCGGGTCCGGCACCGGGGGCAAGGCTGCGTCAGGGTCCAGACTGGCGTCAAAGGCCCCCAACAGACTCAAGGGATCAAGGGGTTGGGCGGCAGCTTGCTCTAGGCGTGCCCAGGTTTGGGGACCCACTTCCCCCGGCGGATCGGTGAGGTCTGGGGATTGGGCTTGAAACTGGCGGACAGCCTGTTCCGTTGCCACGTCAAAAACACCGGTCAGAGGCACCCCGAACCCAACCACAAACAGCAGGCGTTGCAGTTGCCGAATGGGACCATTGGCGATCGCCTCATCATCTGCCGCGTGTAGCCGCAGCCAGGGATGCTCAGTGCGGGCAGGGCCGATCGTCCCCTGCTCAAAAGATAGGTCAAAGGAAACGAGGGATACATCCGCTGGCAGCGGGGGGGGGATGGGTTGAGCCGGGATGGGCGCCATTTGCGCAGCGCTCCCTGCGGCAATCGGGGCAACCGTCACAGCGGCGGGGGATAGCGTCCCAGGCTGACTCACATCCAGGCGATCGTCCCGGAACAGTTGTTCCCAATCCGCCGCGTTGATCACCCCATCCGCCAGGAGCGAGGGGTGAGTATTTTGGTAGGCCACCACCACATCATGTAATTCCTGGCTAAAGTGCCCATTCACCTCACCTTTGTAGTAACCCGAGTCTTGTAAAAACAGTTGTAGCTGTCGGATAGGGCCATCCTGGCTACCCTGGGGATCAGCATCCCCCAGCCGTAATTGGGGAAGCTGGCCCTGGTCATCGCGAAAGGGATAGGCGCGCCAAGTCTCGCTGTGGGGGGAAAAGTGGGCATAGTGTAATGAGCGCCACTGGGGAGACGTAGACCGCCCTGCCACCACCAGATCCGGTGGTAGATCCAGGTGAGTGCCTAGGGGACAGGGGGCAAGACTCGGCGGGGCCGGCGGGGCGGTGACCATATCTGGGGGAGGCATGAGTAGAGCTTCCCAGGTGCGATCGGCCACAACGCCCTCAGCTTCCCCTTCGGTATTAATTGGGGCTGGGAGAGCGCGTAGTTGGAAGTCCTTGACTGCGGTTAGGGTCAGCAGATCGAACTGGCCGCTAATCAGCACATAGTCATACCCGCGCTCGCTCAGGAGGCGTTGTAGGTGGCGCACAGGTCCATCCGCTGGATCGGGGTCAGCGCTCCCCAGCCGCAGTTCTGGCCTACCATGCGGGGTAAGGGGCCCCGGCCAAGAAGTATGGGTAAACTCTAGCGGGGACATTAAGGGCGAGGGATTGCTCATAGTGCCTTCCATCTGCGTAGGTGCAGCGCATCATGGCGCATTATGGCCCATGATCGGGTTGGATCTTTCTGATCCCTTAGTAGTCCTTAACATTTACGGGGCGATTGGCATAGAAACCTGGGAAAAAGTTAACAAATCGGGGGGCTGTCCCAACTAAATGATCGTTCGTTATTTTCTTAAGGTTTACGATCGGAAGGTTTACGATCGGATACAGGGTGGCAGGCCAGTTTTAGTGCTACACTCCAAGTCACGATCATCCCGGCTGATCACGCTAGGGAGTTCAGGCGGAAGCTTGGGAATTGGGAATTGGGAATTGGGAACATGGATCTGCCCTTAGTTATTGATATTGCGATCGGTCTTATCTTTCTCTATCTAATTCTGAGCCTACTGACTTCGGAATTACAAGAACTGTTGGGTACCCTGCTGCAATGGCGGGCAGTTCACCTCAAGGAGTCGATCGAAGGCTTATTAGCGGGGGGAAGTAGTTCACAACAACTGCGCTCGTCACGACAGTTGGCTAACCGTCTTTACAATAGCCCGCTGATTAGAACCCTGAATCAGGAAGCCAAGGGATTTTTCTTACCCGTAACACGAGGACTCGGTAACCTGTGGTATCGGATTTTCAAGGTATTTGGTGAGGATGACGAGGGGCATATCAAAACGAGTGGACCATCCTATATTGCCAGTCAGTCCTTTGCGGTGAGTTTGATGGAAACTTTGGGAATACCGCAAATAACGGTGCTGCTGAGTATCCTCAGACTGAAAAACTTTATTCACGGTCAAATTATTACCAAGGTTGAGAATGAGGCTCTCCGCCAACGGTTGCAATCACGATTTCAGACAATTGTCAGTGACTATGAGCAGCAACATACAGATTTAAACACAACGGTTCATCGTATTGTTGAAGTCTGCGATCGCTTTGGTCATCTGGCGATGACTCCCCACCCTGATCAACTGGCACTTCAGGTTGAGCAACTGAATCAAAGTGAAAACTTGAACCTAACGGTGACCGATATTTTACAATTCCGTGCTCTCCGGGAGGGGGTTTTTGGCCTACCCAATAGTACGACTGAAATTGAGGTCATTATCCGTTACCTCCAACCCACGCTCTTAGATTTGGTCAACCTCATTCGCAACTATGCCAAGGTGGATGAATTTTGGCAACGGTATGGCGCGATTCGCCATGAGGTCAGTCAGCGTCTGCTCCGGGAGGAAACCCTAGCGGCGATTCGTCGCTTCGTCAGCGAGGTCAGTGCCTCACCCCAGATGACGGATGAACAACGATCGGCAGTGCTCAAGGATATCCTCATGGTGGAAACCCGGATGGATGAGTTCTTTCGGGAACTGCCAGTCACCCTGGTGGATGTGCCCTATCGCAGCTTATTAGATCAGGCGATCGCGCCCATTCGTGCCAACCTCAACCGTCCGGAGTGGGGGGATTGGATTGTGGATGAGATCATGAAACGGCTCAATACCCACCACATTGATGCCACACGGGCTAAGTATGAACAAGCGGAGCTAAAGAATTATATTGATTCCCTAGTGGATCTGTTGCCCGCAATGCGCCAGGACTTCCTCACCTTTGCCAATCTTCTGGCCCAACAGGGTGGGCCGGAGGTGCAAAGCCTGCGGAACTTGTTAGTCACGTTTCTGGAACCCCTGGAAAAAAGTGGCGAACTGAATAACTGTCTGAAGGAAAACCTGTTTATTTTGGCAGAACAGGCCCATTTGAAAGCCGTCGGCATTCGCGGTGAGTTAACCCAGTTTCAGCACGAAATTGAAAACTGGTTCGATCGTGCCTTGGAACGGGCCGGTGGGGTCTATAAACGGAATGCCAAACTGGTGGCGATTTGCTTGGGCATCTTAACCGCGATCGCCGTCAATGCCGATAGTATCCATATGGTCACCCGATTATCTGCGGACTCAGTCTTGCGCAATGATCTGGTGGCGATCGCAGCGGAAAGTGCAAGCAACAATCCCGACATTTCGATGTGCTTAAGTCTCCCTCCCAAGGCTTTAACTGAGGATGGCCTCGCAACCGACGATTGGGCTACGCTACGCCAGCAGTTTCGTCCCAATCTATCCCCTGCGAATAATGAGCAAGCGTTTAAAGACCTCGTTAATACGACATGCCCCCCGATTTTGGATAGCATCAGTAACGTGGCCAGCAAATTAGCATTGCCGATCGGCTGGGGCGATGAAAATCGACTCCAGCAACGGCAAGACGCCCAACGTGGCATCTGGGCGGGGATCTGGCCTGCTCGCTATGCCCTGGGCTGGCTGATTACAGGGATTGCCCTCTCGATGGGATCGAGCTTCTGGTATGACTTGTTGGGACGGGTCATCTCGGTGCGAAACACGGGCGGTAAACCGCCTGCCCCAGCCCCGAAAACAGAGCGGACATCAGGATAATCAGGATAATCAGGATAGACTTCAGCTAACTTCACTAGCTCGCAAAGCAGTTATGTTGTGATCGGCTGAACTTAGCTAACCAGTATCCACTCGGCGATCGCTTCCCAGCCCAACCCCTGCCGCACAACTGTCGGCTCATCTTGAGTAAGGTCAACGATCGTCGAAACCTCAAACCCCGGTTCCGTATCGCTATCAACAATCACATCCACCAGTTTTTCCAGGTGGTCAAACAATTCAAACCGCGAACAGTGACCGTCTTTGGTACGACCATCCTCAGACAAGGTATGGGCGGACGTGGAAATCACGGGGTTACCCAGGGCATCCACCAGTGCTCGACAAATGGCATGATCGGGGACGCGAATGCCTGTGGTTTTCCGTTTCGGTTCCATCACCAGCCGCGGGACTAGCTTCGTGGCAGGCAGCAGAAATGTATAGGGACCGGGGACCAACCGTCGCATCAACCGATAGGCCCCATCCTGCACCCAAGCATAGTGGGCCACATTCGACAGGGAGGAGCACAGAAACGTCAAGGGCTTATTATTATCCAGGCGTTTGATCCGCCGCACTTGCTCCACCGCCGACTTCACGGTTAAGTCACAGCCGATCGCGTAGACCGTATCCGTCGGATAGAGCATCACCGCTCCCGATCGCAGTTCATCCCGGATTTGCTCAATCAGCCGGGGTTGCGGGTTCTCAGGATGAACATGGAAAAGAGTGGCCATGAATAATTATGGTAAGAAAAGTATCGGGAAGCCTTCCCCCAGTATTAGATGATGGGAGATCAAGCGTCAATCCAGATCTAACCGCCTAGATCGCTAGTACCCGATCGTCAACCCTCGGTAATTCTGGCTCCGAAATCGCCCATTGCTAGTACAGTGAACATCAAGTTTCGCACTGTTAGGCGTCACGACTCTAGTCGTTGCGGGCTAGAACCACCCCTAATAAACCTTGCCTAAATCAGGCGCGGCACGCGTCCCCAGGCGACTGCCACCCAGCTAACGCTGCTAGTTTGCCATCACACCCTTGGCAGCGAACGTATCCTCTGTCCCTTGCCAATTATGCCCATTGCCTATTTTGACTGTCCAACCGGAATTGCGGGTGATATGTGTTTAGGTGCCCTGGTCAGCGCTGGGGTCCCGTTGACCTACTTAGCCGATCGCCTGCGATCGCTCGGTATTGCGGATGAATATCACTTGGGGGCGGTGTCTGTCCAGCAGCAAGGCCAACAGGCCACCCAGGTCCAGGTCACACTCCGCCATCCTCTAGGCCCCGCTGCCCCGCCGCCAGTCGGCGGCCACGATCGTCCTCCCTCAACCATGATCCCCGCTACGGCCCCCTCAGATACCCCCTCAGCGGCAGTAGGCGATGCTTCCGATCACTCCC
>NZ_JBRCAD010000211.1:0-28306 GCF_053493415.1 Trichothermofontia sp.
GGACAAAGCTGCTTCAAGATCAATTTGACAAGCTTCGGGAATGAGGCTATCATAGAACATCATTTTTTATTTGTTAGAGGACAGAATACTGCATTCTGTCCCTTTTTTCCATCGCTTAACCTAACTTTCAACACTTCTGGGGATTAACACAACCTAACATTCTTCAATATGTAATTTTTGAGCCTCAGTGTAATTTTCTGTGTCTTCCAAATAGTAATGAAGTTGTCGTTGATTTTTTGGGTTTTTACGAAAATTTAAGTGATGACTTCAAGTATGTCACTGACAAACTAGGTTTAGATGTGCAACTTGGGCATGAAAACCGTTCATCACACTCTGGCAGTTATAAAAATGCATATACTGCGGAAATGCGAGATGTGGTTGCGAATGTCTACCGCCAAGACATTGAAGTCTTGGGTTACACTTTTGACAATTCTTCGCTGCCCTCCCAGTTAATGAATCGTCAAACAAAGCAAAAATAGAGTTGAGTCTACAGCCGTTCCCTCTCTAATGAAGTACTGTCAAGCCTTGTTAAACAAGGGGCTTAAGCCCCTTGTCTGTACCTCACCCTGTACCTCACCAAGTATGGAAGTGCTGTATTTGCTACCTGAGACCCATCTCATGCACTGGCCCGGATGAGATCGAGTCCTGATCTCGGCTATCGCAGGGGCAGGCGGGATGCCCACCCCACAACTATGCGCCCAATTCATCCAACTGTCCCTAGGCTGTCCCTCTCGGTCAAAACGGGTGAGGGGCTAAACGCCTACTTTGACTGGGTGCAGACGATCGGGCTTCAGGCCGCTGGCCAACAAAACTCAGCCCGGTGCACGATCGCTTCCCCGTAGCCCGGTATCCATACCACCCAGGTTTCCGGACCTTCTTGACACAGCAAGAGCGCCTCGTCATCGCTGAGGGGATGGGGCGGTTGACACAGGCATACCCAATGTTGCGCTAGGGGAGTCGCGGACAGTTGGGGGGCTGGGTTGGTAAAAATCCCCTGCCACGACTGACGGGCCGTTGGGGTAGCAGCAGACGACTGGGGGTGAGTAAGTGCGATCATGTGATTTGCCCGGTTATCTATATTTCTGTATTTAAGACTACAGAATTTGCTTTTGTGAGGAAATTCGCATAAATTTACGATCGCTGCCGGGGAGGTGGCCTTGGGATGTGGCGATGAATATGGTCGTCAAACCCTTGCTAGTTCGTTGCTGGGCCAAGGCGTAACAGAGCGATGGCGGTATTCAGGATCGTTCAGGATGTCGATCAGATTATCCGTATTTTCCGGGAGCTATGCATCAAGTCTGTATGATCGAAACAATAAATATACGGATAAATCGGGACATGACCCAATTTCTTGCCACGCCAGACAAGCCTATGGTTGATGGCACGCCTGCCAACGATCGTATTTGGGGCAGTCCGGGGGACGATACTCTACGCGGCCATGCGGGGAATGATCTCCTCCAAGGGCAAGCGGGGAATGATCTCCTGGACGGGGGCGACGGAGATGACACCCTGATCGGGGGCGTTGGTGCGGATACCTTGACTAGCGGCGCAGGAGCTGATGTCTTTGTCCTCCAAATTAATAATCAAGGGATTGATATTATTACGGACTTTAATCCGGACGTAGATAAATTAGATTTTTTGGGTGATCTCCCGAGCGAGCGCTTTTCCTTTCAGCCCGGCGTTAATGAAAATGCGGGCCATACGATGATCGTGGACTCCGTAACCGGGGAAACGATCGCGATGATTCTGGGGGTGTTGGTTGATGCCACAGTGGTCCTAGTGCGTGATGAGCGATCGCCAGCCCTCACCGAGGCGATCGCGGCAGCCGCCGCCGAAGCCGAACACTTGTCAATTGCGACGGAAGTTGCCCTCGGCACTCACCTCTCTCCTGTGCCCGTCCCCCCGATCAGTCGCAGTGGTGCACAAGTTCTGCCAACTAACCCACCCGATGATCGACCCATTCCCCCGCCAACTGACCCGCCGACTGACCCGCCGATCGATCCGCCGACTGACCCGCCGACTGACCCGCCGACTGACCCACCGACTGACCCGCCGACTGACCCGCCGACTGACCCACCGACTGACCCGCCGACTGACCCACCGACTGATCCACCGACTGACCCACCGACTGATCCACCGACTGATCCACCGACCGATCCACCCCCGCCATTATTAGATTTAACCGGTCGGCTCTCCGCTAATTCAACAGCGTTTGGGGGTGGTCCGACTGGCCCCAACGTGCAAGCAGTCAACAGCCCGTGGACACCCCCACCCGACGTCATTGGTGAACTGAGTGCCCAACTGGCGGCGGGACTGATTACAGAAGCGGATTTTTATGCAGCCCTGAACGCCTACCTACAATCCCAGCCGCAAGGGGCTGGTTGGACCGCCAGTACGGATAATTTCGCCATTGAGACGCTGAATGGGGAGTATTTCGCGACCTTTGCCTATACCAGTGCTAGCTTTGCCGAGCGGGTTAACTTTCGGATCGATCCGGCTGACTTTAGTGGCCTAGGATTTAGCCAACAGCTTTATTTTGCTGAAGAGATTAGTGAAAACAATCGCTTTAGGCTTGATTTTGTTGAAAATGGGAATGCCGCAACAACAGTGATTTTTGGTGATCTGGTTGGTTCGGTATCCGTCCGCTATACCTATGCGGAACCCCCCGTCGATCCGATTACTAATCCCAACCTACGAGCACCGACCCAAGGTTCTAGGGATACCTATAACACTAGCACCTGGGATGAGGTTCAATTCGACGCCAATGGTTGGACGGCTACGGATCACAGTTTCCGGATTGGCAATCTTTCCGCGCCAGATTTTAGGTTTAGTACCCCATTAAATGTCCCCATGCAGTTTTCAGCCAATAATCTCAGGGCCAACGATCGGATCGAGATTAGCCCAGACTATAGTACATTTGCCTCAGAAATTTCGGGCTTTCGCTTCTTCCCAACGGAACAGCCAACGATCATCTCTGAGCAAACTAACCCAGTAACGGCCACCCTGATCCGACCAACGAATTTTATCCCAGGTATTCCTAGTGCCAGTCTAGAGTTGGCGGTGGTCTAACCGTTCTGTCGTCGTGTGATTTAATGGGGGCGACCCTGAACCCTGTTGATTTTGGCTAGGCACGATCGTGCATCGCAAGCGTTCCTTATCACGAACGCACACTCGATATTGAGTATGATAGGCTGATCCGTTTTGCCGATTAGCGGCCCGATCGCCCCAACCCGTCGCCGAGATCCCGCCGTCTGAGGCCAGGTCCGCAGTCCCGAAGTCATGGCCCGCCTGACAGGTGCATAGTTCATGTTATAATTAGCGATTGTCAAATTAACTCGCACACCTGGGGTTTCGGGTGTTTCGTCAGAAATCCCCCTGGGTGGAGGTTTAACCCGGAAGGAGAATTTAATATGCCCGTTGTTTCATTGGCTCAAATGATGGAGTCAGGGGTTCACTTTGGTCACCAGACCAAACGCTGGAATCCCCGTATGTCTCCCTATATCTATACCGCCCGCAATGGCGTTCACATCATCGACCTGGTGCAAACCGCCAAGTTGATGGATGATGCCTACCAATATATGCGGACGGCGGCGGAAAAAGGTAAGCGTTTCCTGTTCGTTGGCACCAAGCGGCAGGCGGCAGCCATCATTGCCCAGGAAGCCAGCCGGTGCGGTGCCAACTATGTCAACCAGCGCTGGTTGGGGGGGATGCTGACCAACTGGGCCACGATTAAAACCCGCGTCGATCGCCTCAAGGACCTGGAGCGTTTGGAGGAAACCGGCAACCTGGATCTGCGGCCCAAGAAGGAAGCAGCTATGCTGCGCCGGGAATTGGAAAAGCTTCAGAAGTACCTGGGTGGGATTAAAACCATGCGCAAGGTCCCCGATGTGGTGGTGATTGTCGATCAACGGCGCGAGTACAACGCCGTGCTGGAATGCCAAAAATTGGGCATCCCGATCGTGTCCCTATTGGATACCAATTGCGATCCTGATTTGGTGGATATCCCCATCCCGGCTAACGACGACGCAATTCGCTCGATCAAACTGATCGTGGGCAAGCTAGCCGATGCCATCTACGAAGGGCGGCATGGTCAACTGGATGAGGGTTACGATGAGGATTACGAAGATTACGAAGGTGCTGAGGATGAGTACGACTACGACGAAAGTGACTACGCTGGCGACGACGAAGACAGCGAAGAGTCCTAGTCCCCTCAGCCCTATTTAGGGAATGGGCAATTCCGGTAGGGGCGGGTTGTCCCCAAGGGTTTGCCGGAAATGGGCAATCCCTGTGAACCTGCCCAGGTTATGGGTCCCAGCCGTCAGGACGGCGATCGCGACAATCTCGGCCCAAGGCGATCGCCGCAATGGGATAAGCTGATAACTGGGCATGGTTGGCCCATTCCCCTCAAGTATTAGCACCCTAGAGATACGCACTGTAAAGACAGTAGAGACAATAGGAATCATGGCAGACATTTCCCCCAAATTAGTCAAGGAACTGCGCGAGAAGACGGGCGCAGGCATGAAGGACTGTAAGGTCGCCCTTCAGGAAAATGACGGCGACATGACCAAGGCGATCGAGTGGCTGCGCCAAAAGGGCATTACCTCTGCTGAGAAGAAAGCCGGACGGACCACGGCAGAAGGGATTATTGACAGCTACATCCATACGGGTAGCCGGGTGGGTGTCCTGGTGGAAGTCAACTGTGAAACAGACTTTGTGGCCCGCCGCGAAGAGTTCCGCGAACTGGTGCGCAATGTAGCGATGCAAATTGCCGCCTGCCCCAATGTGGAATATGTCCGCACTGACGATATTCCCAAGGAGATTGTCGATCGTGAAACCGAGATCGAGATGGGTCGGGAGGACCTAGCCAGCAAGCCCAAGAACATTCGTGAAAAGATTGTCCAGGGGCGAATTGAGAAGCGTCTCAAGGAGCTGAGCCTGATGGATCAGCCCTACATCCGCGATCAAAGCATGACGGTTGAGGAATTAGTCAAACAAACCGTTGCACAACTGTCGGAGAATATTCGCGTTCGCCGGTTTACTCGTTTTGTCCTCGGCGAAGGTACAGACGAGGCAGCCGAATAATAAACCCGTTGCAATCTTACTTTCGAGAGCATTTTGTGGGATAGGCGTCTCGCCTGTCCCCTTTGTTTTTATAGCCTCTTCTATTTTTTTTATAGCCTCTTCTATTTGTTTTTATAGCCTATCCCTCTTGATGACACCGCGAAAAATACCCATTCTGCACTCCCAAGCAACGTTATCCCGTCGGTTAGACAGTTGAACTGCCGCCACCCTAGATTCATCGAAGTGCCCTTAACGTTATGTCAATCCTTCCTAAGTTTAGGATCGATCCGCAATAGCTCTACGAATAGTGTCTAATAGTGTCTAAAGTATGAATAATGAGCATTTGCCTTCCCCCGCCAGTCCGATTACCTTAGTGATCTCAGAACTTGTGCAACCCAGCCAAATTCGCAACTACGAGGCTTGGGCCGCAGGAATCAATCAAGCAGTTCAACAATTTGAGGGTTTCTTGGGTGTTGATGTCATTCGTCCCCGTGAGCATGATTACCCTGAATATGTGATTATTCTCAAATTTGATAATTACCATCACTTGCGGATTTGGTTAACGTCCGCCAGCTATCGGGAATGGATCGCCAAATCCGAACCATTTATTATCCGTCGATCGCGGCAACAACTACCGAGTGGAGTTGAAGTCTGGTTTAATTTACCTGCCGATCGGGCCTCCACCTCGTCCCAGCCTGCCTATTACAAGAAAGTGATCTTGGGTGTGTTATCTGTCTATCCCCTGATTTTGCTGGCTAACTGGCTCCTGGGGCCGATCTTACAAGGCTTCCCACCGCTGCTGGGTTTATTGATTTCAGTTACCTTCGTCTCGGCTTTGCTCACCTACCCTGTGATGCCCTGGCTAACCCAGTTGCTCAGTTTTTGGTTATACCCTTTGCCACGCAAATAATTTACTGAGTTGCGTTAGTGGATTGCATAACCCCTTATTTTATTAAAGAATAATCACGATCGTTCGCGAATACTTATGGTCAAGACAGCACCCTCTAGCCCAGGGAGCGGCAAGATGATCCCCCGCTGGGCACTGTTGCCTGGAACCTGACCGCCTACCAACGGCGTGCCCGCCCCTTCTCCAGCGATCAAGCGTTTGTCCCTAGGTAAGGAATTGTATTTTTACCTGTTTTGTCTGCGACTAAGATGAAAGAGGGGATAGGAGCAACCTTGAGTAGGTGCTCAACATCACGAGGTGCTATGGCAAACCGGGAACATCTCAATATTCTCAAGCAAGGTCGGGAGGTCTGGAATAGTTGGCGCGAAGCCCACACCGAGATTCTGCCAGATTTAGTTGGGGCTGACCTCGCCCGAACGGATTTGATGGCCGTCAACTTGAGTATGGCCAACCTGAATGGTGTTGATCTCAGCGAAGCCTTCCTCGGTGAAGCGAATTTGATTGGTGCAAACCTGATTCGGGCCAACTTGCGCGGGGCGAATTTGGATAAAGCCAACTTATTTGGGGCCGATTTCGTCGAGGCCGTCCTCAAGGGGACCAATCTGATTAGTGCCAAGCTCAGCGGGGCTGACTTTACTGAAGCCTGCCTGATCCGGGCTAATTTCATTGATGCCAACCTGATTGGTGCGCAGTTGATTGGCGCTGAACTCATTGGCGCTGATTTGAGTGGGGCCAAATTAACCGAAGCAGACTTCCTCGGTGCCAACCTGACTGCCGCCGATCTGAGTGGTGCTAACCTCAAAGGGACTGATCTGAGTCGAGCCAACCTCACGAAGGCGGATCTGATTGGGGCTGATCTCACCAATGCCGATGTCCGCAACGCCTATTTAATGAATGCTGACTTCCGGCGAGCCATTCTCAAGGGTACGGACTTCCGCAAAGCACTGCTCCGAGGAGCCGACTTCCAGGATGCCCTCCTAACGGACGCCGATTTCCGGGATGCGATCGTCAAGGGAGCCATCTTTGGCAAAGCCTTGGGACTGAGTCCCAGCCAAAAGGAAGACTTGGCCAATCGCGGCGCGATCGTGAGTACCTAGTGCAACGTCAAGCTCAGGATTTGGGTTGTGACCCGCTCAACCCGATCGCGCCGCGCCTCCCTAGGAGAAATAGATGAGTCCTGATCGCGCTGAGGGCGCTGTCGAAGCGGCTTAGCGAAAGCAGTTGACCCCCGTGCTAGCGACTACCATTGAAAACCTGTTGTGCCGTGAACTGGAGATCCGGAAAAAGTCCGGATTGAATGATCTCATCCCCTCGGAACTGCTTGAGTTGATACTCTTCATCAATCAGTTGATAAATAGAAAGGGTTGGTTGCTTTGGAGAACCAATATACCGCCGCCCACCGCTACCAAGATAGTCAATCACCCAATATTCACAAATTCCTAGGTATTCGTAGTCTACTAACTTGTAGGCATAATCACTGCGCCAGTTAGTGCCAACCACTTCAATGACGAGGGGAATGCTGGAACCGTTAGTCAGAGTGGAAACCTCTTCCCACAGGGGTTCATTGGGTAAAGCATCATGATTAACCAATAGCACATCTGGACAATAGCTGGTATTATCGCCAGCGACTTTAACAAGGGCTTGTTTAGGCAAAAAATAAGGTAACTGTAACCGCCGTACTTCCAGGCTCAGTTCTAGGGCCAGAAAACCAATAATTTCCTCATGTTTGCCGCTCGGCTGCATTGCCATAACTTGCCCTCGAAAAAGTTCATAACCGGGAGCGTCGGGTTTCCAACCTAGAAATTCTTCAAAGGACATCCCGCTCGGTTTTGTCTCAAGCACGCTACACCTCCAGAAACGAACCCACTGCGGTTGGAAAGACTCAGACTTAGACCAAATGAGAATACCTTAGATGGTAGCCAGTGTCTACAGCCCTTATGGGAACAGTATTGCAGAGAACAAATTGCAGAGGACACGTCCATAATTGCGCCCCCTTGGCTGTGCCAAGCTGCAAGAAAAGCTGGTGGAGAGACTCGAACTCACGACCGGCTGACTTACAAGTCAGATGACATTGTGGCCTAAAAACCATATACAGTAAGACTTATAGGAAAATGGTAGAGAGTGCTACCAGTTTTTTCTACCAAGTGGCTACCAATTTGGGCTATGATCGACTTGTTGATAAAGCTACCAATTAGGAGAGAGTCATCATGGTTGCTCAGTTCCCTACCAAGCGTTACCAGCACGGGACCCCTAAGCTGGAAGTCGATAAAGGTAAATTGCGTATTCGCATCCCAGCAGCTCTGATGGGCGGCAAGCGTTCCATCCTGTCATTGGGGCTGGATGATACACCAGAGAATCGTGTAACGGCTGAGAAACGCCTAGCGGTGATGGTGGCAGACATCAACATCGGCCAATTTGACCCCACCCTGGAACGCTATCGTCCTAAACCTCATCTTGCTATCGTGCCAGACAAGCCATCAGCGACTAAGCTTAACCCGTTGACTCTATGGCTTGATTACGTTGCTTCTCGTACTGGGGTGTCTCCTAGTACAGTACGGGGAACTTATAAGCCAGTGGAGAGAATGCTTAGGTCTCTACCCAGTAATCTGGGGTTGCATGATGCTACGGAAGCTAGGGATTATCTACTTAAGCGTCACAGTCCCGACGTTGTGAGACGCTTTATCATGCAAATGAACGCTTGCTGCAAGTGGGCTATCAAGTCTAGGGTCATTACCGCTAATCCCTACGCTGATTTGCTGGGGTCCGTTAGTATCCCCAAACGGAAGCAAAATGGGGTCAGTGATGACATTCACCCGTTCACCCGTGAAGAACGAGACGCCATCATTGCTGCATTTGAGTCGAATCAGTTTCACCCAGCACGCGCTAACCACTTGTCCCGCCATAGCCATTACGCACCGTACATTAAATTCCTGTTTTTTTCTGGCTGTAGACCAAGTGAAGCCATTGGTTTGCAGTGGAAGCACGTTAAGGATGACAGAATCCTGTTTCAGCAGTCAGTCGTGGATGGCGGTTCATCTCTAGTCCTAAAAAAAGGACTAAAAACCCAGGATTATCGCTACTTCCCAATCAATAATCAATTGCGTTCTATTTTGGATGACATTAAACCCGACAATGCGAGTCCTGATGACTTTGTATTCCCTAGCCCTACTGGGAAGCATATCGATATAGGCAACTTTCGTAACCGCGTCTGGAAACCTATCCTTGACGCGCTAGGTATTGAGTACCGCAAACCCTACCAGACACGACACACTTTCATCACTCTGTGCCTAGAGTCGGGTGTTGATGCTAAAGACGTTGCTAAGTGGGTGGGTAATTCCCCAGAGATTATCTATAAGCACTATGCGTCAGCTAAGCGTGATTTGAGTGTGCCTGAGTTGTAATTCCCTGGTAGGCTTTATGGATAAACTTTATCCATAAACTTTACCCATAAAGCCGCTACACAGTAACTAGCCCTCCTAATTTACCCGTGGTATCGCACAACCAAGCAAAATCTGAGAATACCTGAGTTGTGATGATTGACAATAGAGCTAATAGCACCATTAGTCAACCTCTACAATGTCATCAATTACAGAGATTTATGTATTTTGATTAAACAATATATAACAAGACAGCATGGTAAATACGATATATCGCTAAGGTTGATTATTAGGTTGGATGATTGACTTTAGCTTAATTTGCTTGATTGATTTGCAGTATTGGCTAGATGGTTTACTGTTTTAATGCACTGAAAACAGAGTGCAATTTTCTAAACCTGTCAGGTTTCTACGGCGTATGACGTTTGCGAGAACACCATAGGCTAATAGAATGGCAACCGAGGATAGATTGAACATAGGCTAAGATGAAACAACCTGATATTTTCACACGCCCCATAGGGAGACCGTTATATCTCTCTGTGGGGTTTTTCCGTTGTACGACTGAAAAACAGGTAAAGTCTGGCTAGGGTGTTTCTGTTGTACGACAGAAATTCCACCGTACCCTAGAAGAAATCAGAGAGTTCAGGCACAGAGAGGGTTACAGAGTTTTTCTGTCGTACCTAAGAAAGTTTCCGTTGTACAGTAGAAAAATTCTTCCAGGGTACGGTGGAATTTTCCAGGTACGCTAGAATTTCTGGTGTACGGTGGAAACCACTTTCAACGGAAATATCAGGACAGGTAAAACCAATGACACAACCCAATGACTCACTCAATGATTTTCTCAATACAGCGGTTGATTTATTTTGGAATGAATTGTTTGTGTCACGTTTATTAGTGCCAGAATGGGATAGTGAAGAATTAGTGATTATTGTTCAGAAAAAAAGCTAACAGTGAGGGATTCTTTAGGGTTAATGAATGGGTTGATAAAGACAGCAATGAGAACAAGCACACTATTGGTATTAACCCTGAATTATTTGATGAACCTGTTAACAAGTATTGTGGTGTATTGATTCATCAATTACTGCATTATTGGCAATGGAAATATGGTAAGAATAACCCTAGTGGCCACTATCACGATAAAGAGTGGCGGGAAAGAGCAGAATTCTTGGATTTGCAGTTGATTGATATTGGTGCCCAGCAAGACAAGACTAAGGGTAAACAGATAACCCAAACAATCAGGGAGAATTCATTCGTTCTAGGTAGTCTGTAGTTTCAGAGTGAATACCATAGCTAATATCCAAAGGATGGGACTCTCATGGGTCCCATTTTTATTGCTAGCTGCACTACAGGGCCGTTGTTAGACTTGCCTCAATTTCAGCATCTAATGGGGTCCTTGACTCACGTCCCAATAACGAGACGATAGCCCAGACTATGAAAAATCTAGGATGGACTATTGGACGCTTACCGCCAGAGTTGGATGATGGATTACATGGCGACGTTTGGCTTAAGGAGTGATGGGGTCCACTTCTGACCCGTCTTTTTATCCCTAAGCAAATTTTACCCATAATTTTTACCGGTAAAGTTTACCGGTAAAACCTGAGCAACCAAATAATCCCCCCTTTAAGTGGGGTCCTCACCCTGGTAGATTAAACCAGGGTTTTTTATTGACTTAGCTTATGGGTGACATTAGTTGGACTTATTGATGCCCTTAATGGGCCAATTGGTAGCGCTACCAATTGGCTACCAAATCAAGCTACCAACTACCAACTTCTATCTACTCTGTTAATGGTGTAAATAACTCAGAACCCTTGCTGTATCTAAGTTTTAAAAAAGCTGGTGGAGAGACTCGAACTCACGACCGGCTGATTACAAATCAGCTGCTCTACCAACTGAGCTACACCAGCGTGACACCCTTTATCGGGCAGTAAACCCTCATCCTACAAGGGAACTAGCCTTTTATCATAGCGCGATCCGACTTTCCCGACAACGATCGCGCTTCCCGGAAATTGCCTGCCTGGACACGACCCATTGGAGCAATGGCTAGGTGTTCAGCCGTTGGGGCCGGAAGAGGTGGTCATGCTCAGGATGGTACAGGCGCGAGCGTCCGCCCATCGCCTTTAGGGCTGGACTGATCACATAGAGTGTCGTGCGAATGAGATCCGCCGCTTTGGTAACCTGGGCCATTTCCGTGAGCGGCACCACCACCACCTGCTCATCAGGCCAACCCAGGCGGTAACACACGGCGACTGGGGTATCCGCCGGGTAATGGGCGAGTAACTGGACTTGGGCTGTGGAGACATGACGGGCACTGAGATAGAGGCAAAGACTGGCCTGATGGGCCGCTAAGGTCGCCAATTCCTCCCGTTCCGGCACCTGGGTGCGCCCGCCGATCCGGGTCAAGATAATCGTCTGCACCCCCCCCGGCACCGTTAGCTCTACCCCCAAATGGGCCGCCGCCGCTTGAAAGGCACTAATCCCAGGCACGACTTCAAAGGGGATATCAGCAGCAACGAGGGCTTCGATTTGTTCATGAATGGCACTGTAGAGACTGGGGTCCCCCGACTGGAGGCGCACGACCGATCGCCCTGCCTTGACCCGATCGATCATCAGGGGCACGATCGTCTCCAGGGTTTGGTTAGCGGTACGCACGACCTCCGCATCGGGTCGGATACCCGTCAGGATTGCTGGGGGAACCAACGAGTTAGCCACCACGACCACATCGGCCTGGGCAATGAGCCGCTGGGCCTTGACGGTCAACAGATCGGGATCACCGGGTCCGGCTCCGACGAGATAGACCGCAGGGGAGAGGGAAGGGGAAACATTGGCAAAGGTCATGGGAGTCGGGAATACGGCTAGCAATGGCTGCAACGTAGCCTAGCAGGTTAAGGGTAGCCCCAGCAGGTCAAAAAAATAGCAGCCGAGTCGCGAGTCTTCCGGATGACACGGAGGCGATCTGGAAAGGAGGAGTGGTAGATGCACCCTGATGCAGCCCTAGAGCAACCCTCTAGGGTTTCTTTCTTTTGAGACAACTGCATAATGACTCCGTGGGATGGCGGGGTAGCGATTGGCTCTGATCTGGTGCGGAATTCCGGCGCTAAACCCAGATCACGCAGACGACCGATCCAGCTTTCCGCTATGGTTGAGATACAGTGCGGCTTCCGAACTCCAACCATGTGGACGCGATCCTTGGAACAACTTGCCTCAAAACCGTTATTCGCAAAACCGGCATTCTTAAAACGATGCTCAAACTGGCTACTCCTGCGGCTGATTGGGGTAGTCCTCCTTGCGGTCTTGTGGGTGTTACTGTCGGCCCGTCCGGCTTGGGCACAGGATAAGACCGTGAACTATACCTATGGTGAACTTCAGGGGCGTGATTTCTCAAACCTGGATCTGCGGCAAGCGGTATTTGCGGCGGCTGACCTGCGCGAAGCCACGTTCGCCGGGGCCGACCTGACACGGGCAATCTTCACCAAGGCGACCCTGCTGCATACCGACCTGACGGGCGCGAATCTCACTGATGCCCTGATCGATCGCGTTAACCTGGAGGGGGCCAATTTGACGAATGCACGGTTTGTGGATGCGATCGCCTCCCAAAGTAGTTTTTACCAAACCACCATTACTGGAGCCGATTTTTCCGGGGCGCTCCTCAACACCTACCAGGTGGTCCAACTGTGTCAGCGGGCCGAGGGGGTGAATCCTGTCACTGGGGTTGCCACCCGCGAGAGCTTGGGTTGCCGCTAGCCAGCGGTTAATGTCGCCCGTCTGTGTCCTTTAGTCGTCTTGCCCATTGTGCTAAGCAAACGTATGCAATCCTGTGGTGAAACCCGCTATCAATGGTGGCGGCAATGGCCCTTTGCCCTGAGTCTGCTGCTCTGTCTCATCGGGAGCTTCTGGCTCACCAGTGGTGCGGCTCTGGCGACCACGCTAACATCGGCACCCGTCCCCACAACGGTGCGATCGATCCAGCCCTACCTCGATCGCGTCAGTCGCAATATCACCGAGTTTCGCCTGGACAATGGCCTGAAGTTCATTGTGTTGGAAAATCACCAGGCCCCGATTATTTCCTTTGTGACCTATGCCGATGTGGGCGGGGTGGATGAACCCGATGGGCAAACGGGGGTGGCCCACTTTTTAGAACACCTGGCTTTTAAGGGAACGCCGAAAATTGGAACCTGGGATTATGCTGCCGAACGGCCCCTATTGGACCAATTGGATCAGCTATTTGACCAGATTCAAGCGGCGAAGGCCAGCGGCAAGACTGATCGCGTCAAAAGCCTAGAGCAACAATTCCAAACCCTGAAAGCGGAAGCGGCCACCTATGTGCGCCAAAACGAATTGGGGCAAATTGTTGAACAAGCGGGCGGGGTGGGTCTGAATGCGGCTACCTCAATGGATGCTACCCGTTATTTCTACAGTTTCCCAGCGAATAAATTGGAATTATGGATGTCGCTAGAGTCGGAGCGTTTTTTGGAACCCGTTTTCCGGGAGTTTTTTGAAGAAAAGGATGTCATTCTGGAAGAACGGCGGTTGCGGCTAGAGAATGATCCGATTAACCGGATGTTGGAGGAGTTACGAGCGGTGGCTTTCCAGGTGCATCCCTATCGCCGATCGCTGATTGGCTATCAAGCAGATATCGAAGCCCTCACGCGGGCCAATGTGCAGGATTTTTTTGATGCCTATTATGTGCCTGCCAATTTAACGATCGCGATCGTGGGTGATGTGAATCCCCAAACGGTGCAACGGATGGCCCAAGCCTATTTTGGTCGCTATCCGGCGGCTCCGAAACCCCCGGCGTTAACGGCGATCGAACCTGAGCAACGGGAACCCCGTGAACTCAGCCTGACCATGCCCACCCAACCCTGGTACTTTGAGGCATACCATGCTCCGGCGATCGCCGATCGGGACTACGTTGTCTATGAACTCATGAGCGATCTGCTTAGTAGTGGTCGCACGTCGCGTCTCTATCGTTCCTTGGTGGAGCAACAGCAGATTGCCTTGGCCGCGCGGGGGTCGGTGGGCTATCCGGCGAATAAGTACCCCAACTTGATGCTGTTCTATGCCCTGAGTGCGCCCGGTCAAAGCTTGGACGATATCGCGAAGGCCCTACACCAGGAATTGGATCGCCTGAAAACTGAGTTAGTCACTGAGGCTGAACTCGATCGGGTGAAAACCCAAGCACGGGCCAGTCTGCTGCGATCGCTGGACTCAACGATGGGCATGGCTTCGCTGCTGGTGGACTATGAGGTGAAAACAGGGAGTTGGCGCAACTTGTTTACGGAGATCGATCGTATTGCTGCTGTTACGCCTGCCGATATCCAGCGGGTTGCCCGTCAAACGTTTCGACCGGAAAATCGCACGGTGGGTCGCCTCTTGAGTGAATCGTAGGGGATATTTCAAGTGTAGAGCTTAAGGCATTATGGTGTGTGTTGCGATGGGCGATTCCAGTTTTTTTCACCACAAAGACACAAAGACACAAAGAAGACGATCATGCGTAGGGGCGGGTTGCACCCAAATCTTTGCCGCCCACTCCCAATATCAATGAACCCGCCCATTTCGTCACGTTCATCCGCCCATGTTTTCACGTCCATCTGTCCATCAATCCCCCCGTCATCCATCAACCCCTAGGGGGCAGGTTTATAGGCATGGTCGTTTTCCCGCCGATCTGCTGCACAACCTGCCCCTACCGGATCTTTGATTGGGTTAATCAGCCCATTTTTTCACGTCCATCCGCCAACCCCTATGGGGCAGGTTTATAGGCATGGTCGTTTTCCCAGTAACCCTCTGAATAACCTGCCCCTACCGGATCTTGATGCAATTTATCGGCAAAGGAAGGAAGAAGATTGTCGTGGCCAATTCGGCAAAGGAAGGAAGAAGATTGTCGTGGCCAATCAAGACCCAATATGGGTAGGGGCGGGTTGCACCCAAATCTTTGCCGCCCACACCAAATCTCGATGAACCCGCCCATCTCCTCCCATCAATCCCCCCGTCCATCCGCCAACCCCTAGGGGGCAGGTTTACAGGCATAGTCGTTTCCCCGCCAGTCTGCTGCACAACCTGCCCCTACCTGATTTTGATGCAATTCATCGGCAAAGAAAGGAACAATATTGTCACGGTTAACCAAGACCCAAAGGCGTAGGGGCGGGTTGCACCAAAATCCTAGCTGCCCACACCAAATCTCCATGAACCCGCCCATCTCCTCACGTCCATCTGCCCGCCTATTTCTTCACGTCCATCTGTCCATAAAAAGCACATATCGATCGCGAAGCATCATAGGTATGATTATGATCAATCTACGATCATCAGCCAAGGATATACAGGGATACAATGACTGCTCAAGTTGAGTTTGAAGTTTCTGCCCCCCCCTTCCATTGGGATGAAGCCGGGGGAATTCGCATTGCCCAAAGCCGCGTGACCCTTGACAGCCTACTCGCTGCATACCAACAGGGCGCAACACCAGAAGAGATTGCTGTCCAATATCCCGTTCTGAGTTTAGGAGACATCTACGCCACAATTTCCTACTACCTCAACCACCGTCAAGCAATTGATACCTACCTAGCACAACGTCAACAGAACGCCGAACAACACCGACAGCAATTTGTTCAACAACATAACCTCGCTGATCTAAGGCAGCGGTTGCGCGATCGTGCTCAGGTCCAATGCAAAAGCCCCGATTGGGCAAGTCATTGATGACTTATGCTTATTTATTGTTTGTAGCCAGCCTGAAGAATATGAAGGCCAGATCCTGTTTATCCCTTTTCCTTAGACCGATTCAACCGCAACCTTATCGTAGATATCCGCGATCGCAATGTCTAAATCCAAACTATCCAGAGTTAACACCGCATCATTTTCGGTATAGGGCGTCAATAACCACTGGCGATCGTTAGTTTTTGTATATTGCTCCAGGTAAATCCGATCCTGCTCAACCAACACATATTCTTGAAACGTGGGAATTGTGCGATAGAGCGCAAATTTAGAACCTCGATCGTCAGCCGCCGTCGAAGGCGAAAGAATTTCGATAATGAGCAACGGATTCGTCAGCGTATCGCGGCGATCGGGTGCATAGACTAGGGGTTGCGCCACAACCATGACATCGGGATAGGTATAGGTCGGGTGATCAGGAATCCACAGCCGCTGATCGGTCATGTATACCTCATAAGGTTGACGCTTTAGCGCAAAATGAATCGCGGCACATAGGTTACCTGCCAATTTATTGTGGTTGGGGGTGTTGGCCACCCTTGGCATAATCTTGCCATCACGATATTCATGACGCTCCGCTGCCGCCACTTCCATTGCTAAGTACTCTTCCGGCAAGTAATGCCGGGGGGCCTCCACCATTGGTGTCAGCGGCTCAGCAGTTGGGATGCTCATGGTCGGTAAACCTCCGCATTGACAATGTCTCAATATTATGTGGTTTGAGCAGGCTATTAGGCACCTCGAATAGTTGAGTTTTTCGAGGCATAACGTTGCATCATGCACCGATGCTGCCGTGACCGTGTAGCGCCGCATGAAGCCAAACTCCACATCCCGATTCACATGATTCTTATCGCCATATAAGATGGCAGCCACGATTTGGCCATCCTTGGCTGCGTAACCGGCCCCCTCAAGATACTCGGCAAACGGCTCGAACAGGGCCGCAATTAAGCCATGTTGTTGCAACTGCTTCCGAGATAACCACACAGTGGTGGCATCCGGCACGCTGTCCGCTAGCCCTAACCCTAAAAATTGCCTGAAGAACAGATGGTTATTGGAAAATCGCTAGAAATCTTTATCATCATTGAACAGTAGGGGCCGATTGCTCCTAAGTCTGTACGGCTTACCGATCCAATTGATAAACCTGCCCTTCTAAAATTGTGAATTGTGAATTTCCAGCAAGCGTAACCCAGTGATACCAGAGCAACCCGATTGGCCACGGCTCCAGAAAGCGCTGGCAAAAGAGGCGGAACAGGGGTTTAACGACCTCGTGGGCCGCCAATATCGCTTTAGCGAATTTCTCAGCCTCAGCCTCAGCCAGTCGAGTGGGCACATCCCCGCCGATCACCAAGAACGCTGGCAACGCCTCGCCGATCGCTATGCTCGCTATCCCGATCTCACCTTTGCCCAACGTCAACATCTCGTTGCTGAAACCCGCAATGTACTTTATCAGACCCGGCGATCGTGGGAAGCGACCCAGCAGTTGAGTTTGGCCCTTACGACGGATGCTCCCCCTGAGGGCAGCAGTGAACGGGAGGTTGGAGAGACGGGCAGGCAGGACGCCTACCCCACAAACCAGAGCAGCAGGGGGGATGCCCGCGCGACGCCTAAGGCTAAACGGCCCCGGACCACGGAGATCCTTCCCGGCCACAGCCAGGGGCAGCAAAGTCTTTCCCTCGACCAAGCCCTCACCCAACTCAATGGCGTGGGTCCCCGCCAGGGGAAACAATTGGGCGAATTAGGGTTAATCACGGTCCGGGATTTGTTGTACTACTTTCCACGGGATTACATTGACTATGCCCGCCAAGTGACGATTCGGGATTTAGAAGCGGGGGAGACAGTTACGGTGGTGGCGAGTGTGAAGCGCTGCAATTGTTTCACCAGTCCCCGCAATAACAAACTCACCATCCTAGAATTGGTTCTCCAAGATCATACGGGTCAAATTAAACTGAGCCGCTTTATGCCGGGGGCACGGTTCACCAATCGCAGTTGGCAGGAGCAACAACGGCGGCGCTTTCCCCCAGGGGCGATCGTGGCGGCGTCCGGGTTTGTCAAAGAGAGCAAGTATGGCTTAACGATCGAGCAACCGGAAATCGAAGTCCTTGATCACCAGGGCAGTCAGATTACGTCCCTGAAAGTGGGGCGGGTGGTGCCCGTCTATGCCCTCACCAGTAATCTGGGTGCCGATGTGATCCGACGGGCCGTCTTGGCCGCGTTACCTGCCGCGAAGCAACTCAAGGAACCCTTACCCCAAGCCATGCGCCAGAAGTATGGCCTGATTGATTTACCCACCGCGATCGCCCACATTCACTATCCCCCCGATCCCGACAGCGGTGCCCTCGCCCGACGGCGGCTGGTGTTTGATGAGTTTTTCTACCTGCAACTCAGCCTGCTGCAACGGCGATACCAACAACGCCAAAGCCAGCACAGTGTGGCCCTCGCTCCCACTGGCAAACTCATTGACCAGTTCTATCAACTTCTCCCCTTTCAACTCACCGGGGCACAGCAACGGGTCATCAACGAAATCCTCACGGATTTACAACAGTCCCAGCCCATGAATCGCCTTGTGCAGGGAGATGTGGGGTCTGGGAAAACCGTGGTAGCTGTGGTGGCCCTGTTGGCTGCGATTCAGGCCGGATATCAAGGAGCCATGATGGCCCCAACGGAAGTGTTGGCTGAACAGCACTATCGCAAATTGGTGGAGTGGTTCAACCTGTTGCAACTGCCGGTGGAACTGCTGACCGGATCAACACGCACCGCCAAACGCCGGGAAATCTATCGTCAATTGGCAACCGGTGAACTGCCCTTGATTGTCGGTACCCATGCCCTGATCCAAGATACGGTTCAATTTCACCAATTGGGCCTGATTGTGATTGATGAACAACACCGCTTTGGGGTCGAACAACGGGCCAAACTGCAACAAAAGGGCATTGATCCCCATGTGTTAACGATGACCGCCACGCCGATCCCCCGAACGCTCACGTTAACCCTGCACGGGGATTTAGATGTGAGCCAAATTGATGAACTGCCCCCCGGTCGGCAGGCGATCCAGACTACCGTGTTGTTTAATCGCGATCGCCCTCATGCCTATGATCTGATCCGTCGGGAAATTGCCCAAGGCCGCCAGGTTTATGTGGTACTGCCCCTAGTGGAAGAGTCGGAAAAGATGGACCTCAAATCGGCCACAGCGGAATACCAACGCCTTCAGGAAGTCATCTTTCCTGAATTTCGAGTGGGATTATTGCATGGGCGTATGAGTGCAGCCGATAAAGAGGCCGTCATTAACCAATTTCGGGACAAGCACTTACACATTTTGGTCTCGACAACGGTGATCGAAGTAGGCGTTGATATTCCCAATGCCACGGTCATGCTCATTGAACACGCGGAGCGATTTGGTCTCTCCCAGTTGCACCAATTGCGCGGTCGGGTAGGGCGGGGGGCGCAGCAGTCCTATTGTTTGCTAATGAGCAGTTCCAAGGCGGAAAATGCCCAACAACGGTTACGGGTTTTGGAACAGTCCCAGGATGGCTTTTTTATCTCGGAGATGGATCTACGATTCCGGGGGCCGGGGGAAGTCTTGGGGACACGCCAATCGGGGCTACCGGATTTTGCCCTCGCGAGTCTCCTCGATGATCAGGAAATCTTAAACCTAGCCCGTGGGGCAGCAGAACGGGTGATGAAACAAGATCCTGCCCTTGAGCGTTGGCCTTTGATGAAACAAGAATTAACCTATCGCTATCAACGGCTATTGGGTGGTGCGATTTTAATTTGATGGGGAGCATCCCAGCTTGGCAACATACAGCCCTCATCCCCCAACCTCTTCTCCCAAAAGGGGTGAAGGGGAGCCAGATTTCCAAGTCCCTCTCCCGTCCTGGGAGAGGGATTTAGGGTGAGGGTAGCAAAAGTGGGATGCACCCGATCTGATGTGCTGGAAGGATCTTGGGGCAATCTAATTTGTTAGAAATGGGCAGGTTTATCTAGATGGCTGGTCTGTGGTCCAGATTTGGCTGCAACCCGTCCCTACAACAATTTTGGGTATTCCTGTCGTCGGATGCTTTAGAGTTTATACCCAATTTGGCGGAGGAGCGATCGCCGGGATTCAATATCAGCGGGAGCCTCAACACCCTGCGGTGAGGCTCCATCAATCACACCTAAAATGCCGCGTCCTTGGTTGGTCTCAGCAATAATTACCTGGACGGGATTGGCCGTTGCACAGTAGATAGAGCAAACCTCTGGGCACTGTTTAATGCCATTGAGAAAGTTGATGGGATAGGCCTCTTTGAGCAGAATAATAAAGCTGTGACCGGCCCCGATCGCTTGGGCATTGGCGATCGCGGCTGCCTGCAAAGCCTCATCATTGCCAACGGCGCGAATTAAACAGGGACCTGATGCCTCGCAAAAAGCCAAACCAAACTTAACCTGGGAAGACGTTCCCACCAATACTTCATAAAGATCTTCAACCGTTTTAATAAAATGGCTTTGGCCCAGGATGAGATTACTTCCTTCTGGCAAAGTCAGGTCAATCGTGTGCAGTTCCATTGTTAAGTCCCTTGTCAAAGGCCCCAATTAAATCTAGCAATCCTAAATGATTCAACTCGGTATTTGGGGGTAAGCTTCTAGCCTGGGCGGGCAGGATGCCCACCCCACACTTATAAATCACCCGGAATGGCTATATTCAAACTGATGACATCATAGCGATAGGGCTTCATGGACCTGCATTCGCTTAAATTGGGTGCTGACTCCCTGTTGTTGTAAGGCTTGGGCAAAGGCTTCGGGTGTTCCCGTCAGGTTAAAAACCCCAAAGTGCATGGGCACGACCATTTTGGGTTTCACTAAACGGACAGCTTCGGCGGCTCGATCGGGTCCCATTGTGAACTGATCCCCAATACAAGCCAACATCACATCGACGGGATGAAATTTAGGGATCAAGGCCATATCGGTAAACACATCCGTATCCCCCGTATGGTAAATTGTGGGGCCATTTTTGACGGTAATAAGAAAGCCGCCTGGATTTCCCGCAAAGATTGCCGGACTACCATCGGAGGCGATCGCGGAACTATGAACGGCTGGCACAAACAGAACCCGCACCTCACCATTGAGCAGCGATAATTCCCCGCCGAAATTCCCCAAGGTATCAAACCCCACCTGATCAGCCGGATACCCACTGATACTCACTAGGGCATTCCCTAAATCAAAAGTGCTGACTAATTTTGCGCCCGTTTTTTTGGCAATGGCGATCGCATTCCCCACATGATCCCCATGACCGTGGGTAACAAGAATTAAATCGGCCCGATCGAGTTCGGCCAAATCAGATTGACCCGTTGGGTTCATGGGATTTTCCAGCCAGGGGTCGAGGAGCAAAACCTTACCACTTGGCGTTGTCACCCGAAAGGCCGCGTGACCATACCAGTACAATTCGGTGGCCGCTGCCGCTTGCGCTGGGCTAGATCACAGGCCGCTACTGAACCATACCAGTGCCAGCACCAACACCGCGATCGTCCCCAGACGCGCCCAGAATCTTGACCAGAATTGCGACGCGATCGCTTGCCCCCATTGGCCTAGAGGTAACCGTCGCTCTGGGAGGGTGAATCGCATCATCCTTCGGCTCCATCGCTTCATCCGCCATCATCTCCAAGTATGTCGTAAGCACTGTAGTGCTTATGCTGCCCCCAAGGCAATCGGGGCTGCGAGAGGATCAGGCAAAGGGTCACATCGAATGGAATCTCAGTATCAAACCGTGCTTAATTGACAAGCAGCCCCTAAACCAATCCCCATCTCCTGAGGAGTAATTTTGCCATCGCCATCGGTATCTAGGGCATCAAACACCACATCCGTCCCCATCCATTCTTCACGGGTAATGAAGCCATCGCCATCCAAATCATAGGTTTGGAAAAGCTTCTCTGCCGTGCGATTTACCACCTCACACCCTTCCAACTGGCGCAGGCGTTTTTCGAGCAACGCTTCTAGGCTTTCCAGTGCCTTGGTAAATCCGTGAATCCCCTCGGCTAGCTTTTCCGAAGCCATACGATCGGCAGCGTGCATTTGGTCAAAAGTAGCCCGATCGATGTGAATTTCCTCAATATCCATTGTCGCCGCGTGACCCGGCTCTAACTTGCGGGGGAGATCCGCCTGGGTTGCCTCCAACTCACTCAACAATTTAGGCGAAATAGTCAGCAGATCGCAACCTGCGAGTTCACAAATCTCCCCAATATTACGGAAGCTAGCCCCCATCACTTCGGTCTTGTAGCCAAACTTCTTGTAATAGTTGTAGATCGTGGTCACGGACTGCACCCCTGGATCTTCAGCCCCGACATACTCTCGCCCAGTTTCCTTCACATACCAGTCGAGAATGCGCCCGACAAAGGGAGAAATTAGGGTAACTCCGGCCTCGGCACAGGCGATCGCTTGATGCAGCCCAAACAGCAAGGTCAAATTACAGTGAATCCCTTCTTTTTCGAGAACCTCGGCAGCACGAATACCTTCCCAAGTCGAGGCGATTTTGATCAAAATGCGATCGCGGCCAATCCCAGCCTTTTCGTACTCTGAGATTAAATACCGAGCCTTAGCGATCGTAGCGTCAGTATCATAGGACAGACGCGCATCCACCTCCGTGGAAACCCGACCAGGAATAATCTGTAAAATGCGTTTACCAAAGGCCACCGCTAACCGTTCAAAGGCCAGCGTTGCCACCTCAGATTCACTGGCATCTGCCCCCGCCTCCGCCCTAGCATGGCGCAGGGTTTCATCCACAATTTCCTGGTATTGGGGCATTTGGGCGGCTGCCGTAATCAACGAAGGATTCGTCGTCGCATCACGGGGTTTGAATTGCTCGATCGCCTGGATATCGCCCGTATCGGCCACCACGATCGTCATGCCACGTAATTGTTCCAGTAGGCTCGTAGACGTAGACATAAGTAACTCCTAGATTGAATAGTTGGAACAATCGAACGACTTCCTCGGCAAAGTCAGCGATCGCGATCGGCAACCCTGTGATCAACAACCTGGACGAGTTGTTGCACAATGGTGAGCATTTGACTTCCCTGATCCTGAACAACTTTCTCCAGGCGATCTAAACCCTGGTGCATTTGTTGCCCTTGTTGGCGTACTACCTGCTCCAGGCGATCTAAACCCTGCTCCATACGCTCAAAGCCCTGCTCCATGCGTTGGCCTTGGGCCTCAGACTCAAGGCGGAGAGCGGTGATTGACTCGGTTAATTCGCCAATTTGCTGGGTTTGCAGTTCCAAGTGCCGAGTATTTTGCTGTGTCGCCCTCACCAAATCAGCACTGAGGACCAGCAACTCCCTTAGGTCTATTTGTGTTTCCGCTCGCGATTCCGCCATTAGCCCTCCTCCATCGGTGCTGTCAAAAACAGAGCGCGATCGCACCCTAGTCACCCATTGCCCCACTTAAACTTTACCCACTGATCGGCGGCAGTTGCCAATCACCATCATTGCCCCCTGCCCCACGCTAATGATCGAGGACTTGCCAGGACGTATTTATAGGGCATAGTTGCCGAGCATTATGGATACAGCAGACCAGGAGTCGGGCACCACCGCCTCGACTCCCCATCGTGGACCTATTCCTTCGCCGCCATTGCCAGCATCAAATCAATCAGGCGCTGGGAATATCCCCACTCATTGTCGTACCAGGACACTACCTTAAAGAAATTCGCATTCAGTTCAATCCCGGCTCCCGCATCAAAAATACTAGAGTGGGGATCGGTTGTGAAGTCGCTCGAGACCACCGCATCGTCGGTATAGCCCAGAATCCCTTTAAGGGGTCCCTCGGCAGCAGCCCGCATCGCGGCACAAATCTCCGCATAGGACGTGGCTTTCTCTGTTTTAAAGGTCAAGTCCACAACGGAAACGTTAGGCGTTGGCACGCGAAAGGCCATCCCCGTCAGCCGCCCCTTGAGGGCCGGTAAGACTAACGTCACCGCCTTCGCAGCTCCGGTAGAAGCCGGGATAATATTTTGAGTCGCACCCCGTCCCCCACGCCAGTCTTTTTTGCTGGGACCATCCACCGTAGGCTGGGTAGCGGTCATGGCGTGAATCGTCGTCATCAGCCCTTCCGCTAAGCCAAAGTTGTCGTGAATCACCTTGGCAACGGGGGCTAAACAATTGGTGGTACAACTGGCATTGGAGACGATCGTATCCGTCGCAGGATTGAAATCCGTATGGTTGACCCCGACCACAAAGGTGGGAACCTTATCCGGGTCCTTGGTGGGGGCGGAGAGGATCACACGGCGGGCACCAGCTTTGAGGTGATTGGAGGCCCCTTCGTGGCTGGTAAACAGCCCCGTGGACTCGATCACATACTCGGCTCCCAGGCTCCCCCAGGGCAGTTCTGCTGGATTGCGCACGGACAAACAGGGGATGAAGCGATCGTTCACCACAATCCCGTCGTCCTTGGCAACCACCGTCCCCTGAAAAGGACCGTGGGTAGAGTCGTACTTGAGCAGATAAGCAATATTATCAGCCGGGACCAGATCATTGATCCCAACAAATTCTAGATTAGGGTTGGCGATCGCAGCCCGAAAAACCAGTCGCCCAATTCGGCCAAATCCATTAATCCCAATTTTGAGTGGTGCCACTATCGTTACTCCTATTCAGTCAGTGACAAGGGGTTCAGAAACAGTTTGTAATATGCCTTTGGGATTTGCAACGACTGTTTAGAAAAACTTCAGGATTTCCACCCGTTACCGGACGATTAACGCATAATCCGCTTGTAATCCCGATAACATCCAAGTCTAAAAGTTTATCATTTTTTGTGCAAAATTCTAAAATAAAGATAAAAAAAAGAGATGTCTTGCCCGTCATGTTTTACGGTTATAGGCTAAGGGATTTTAACTCATCGTCATTTTTTGAAAAAAAAACGACTATTCCAGGGTAATTTAAGCTTCAGTGTAACTTAGGCTGTAACCTAAAAGACTAGATTTCGAGATTTTTCGAGAATTTTGATGACACTTCTCTGACGTGCTAGAGATAGACTAAGGGCAATAGATCGGCCTTGCTCAGTTTGCTGTCTAGAAGCAGTTTCCTAAAGATTTGCTAACTGACCTCTGGCTTATGCTAGGTTATTTCCAACCATCGATATGTTTTAATTAGATAACATTAGGACTTGCAAAATGCCAGAAATTAGGCTTTAAGATAAAAGCGTAATTGTCGAGGTCATGTTGGGATCTGGACTCAGCAGGAATCTTTTAGGATTTGCTCATGCTTCTGGTAATGGTTCTGTGACCCTAGGGGTGAACACACAGGTAGCCCTGCGCCATCCTCCCGATGCTAGTCTCCAGATTGCTCCATATTCAGTATCAGTAGTAGTTTTGTAGTAGTGGTCCGGGGTAACGATCGATGACGAAACGAGTGGGTATCCTTACAAGCGGCGGTGACTGTCCGGGTTTGAATGCAGCGATCCGGGCCGTGGTCAGTCATGCCACCTTAACCTATGGCTGGGAAGTGTTGGGTATCCCGTATGCAACCCAAGGGCTACTGGAGGCGAAGGCATCACACTTAACGGTACATTCCCAAGATTTGCGGGGAATTGATCCCCTCCTGAGCTTGGGGGGGACGATTCTGGGGTCTGTCAATAAGGGGGATACGGCGGCGAACGCCGATGCGATTATTGCCGGATATCACAAGTTGGAATTAGACGCTCTGATCGCGATCGGCGGCGATGGCAGTCTGGCCATTCTTCACGATCTCGCGATGAAGGGGAATTGGAACCTCGTCGCCATCCCCAAGACCATTGACAACGATGTTGCCCTCACCGAGCGTTCGATCGGCTTTGACACAGCCGTGAATACGGTGACCAACGCCCTCTACAACCTCTCCTGTACGGCAGCTAGCCACGATCGCGTCATGGTGGTGGAAGTTATGGGCCGCAACTCTGGTCACCTGGCCCTGAATGCGGGTCTGGCTGGGGGAGCCGATGTCATTTTGATCCCCGAAATTCCCTACACGATCGACAGTATATGTCGCAAAATTCGCGAACTGCGGGAGCGCTGGGGTCGGTGTTTTGCGATCGTCGTGGTTGCCGAGGGGGCACGAACCATCGAAGGGGAATTTGTCGGCGAAAAAGATGACAAGGGGCATTTGCGCTTCCACGGGATTGGGGATTACATCGCCGATCAGGTCTGTCGTTGTAGCAAGAGCAATTTAGAGGCACGGGTAACCGTCCTGGGGCACGTGCAACGGGGGGGGATTCCCTCCGCCCTCGATCGCCTCCTAGCAACTACGTTTGGTAAAGCCGCCGTCGATCTGGTGGCTGAGGGACGCTTCAATCGGATGGTGGCTTGGCAGTACGGCGAACTGATCAGTGTTCCCCAAACCGAAGTCTTTGCCAAGAGTCCCACCTTTGTTGACCCAAATCACTTCCTGGTGCAAACGGCCCGTGCCTTGAATACCTACGTGGGTGAGTTACCCCCGGAATCGGCAACCTTTGCGCCGGAGGTGCAGGGGAGTCATCCGGTAGCCCCCCTGCCGGTGTAATAGGGAAACCATCGCCCGTAGTGAAGCAGCTTCAGGCGGGCGGGTAGAGCACCCGGTAATGGCTTTGGACAAACCCACAGGCATACCCACGGGTGGCGATCAGTTCCAGGGAGAGGTCTTGGGGCAAAGGGCCAAATAGGGGACGGCCCACTCCCAGAAGTACCGGAATTTGGGTGATGATCAGATCCGCAATCAGGTTTGCGACCAGAAAGCGCTGAATCGTGACGCCACCATCAATATAAAGGTGTTGGTACCCCTGCTCGGCTAGCTGGACCATTAACTCGATTGGGGAAGTATCCGTCCAGGTAACAGTCGCGGGGAGACCGGGCGGTAAAGTCCGCTGACGGCGACTGAGGACAATCACTGGGAGGGAGCCATAGGGCCACGGCTCAAAGGCTTGTACCGACTCAAAGGTTTGGCGACCCATCACGATCGCATCCACGGTCGCCACAAAGGCTCCGTAGCCAAAATCCTCCCCTGGGGGGACCTTCGCATTCGCCGCGTCTAGCCAGTCAATCCGACCATCGGGACGGGCAATGAAGCCATCCAGGCTGGTGGCGATGAACACAGAACATTTAATCGGCATCGCGATCGCAAGGAAGGGATAGATCTCTTAATATAGGGCCTTTAATCACCGCCTCTCCCCGTTCGCGCCAGTACATGACAAAATCAGGGACAAATCTGCTGTTCAGGGAACCTATGCCAGAGTTCAAGCCGCTCCCCCCCTCCTCCGATAGCTTCGCGACGCCCAAGGCGCATCGCAACCTCACCCCTGACCAATATGCCCGTCTTAAGGCGGAAGCTGCGGCCCCCTATCGAGGCTTGCGCCTATTTATCTATTTTGCGTTTGCGGCGTCGGGGACGATCGGGGCTGTCATTTTTCTCAGCCAACTTTTGGCCGGTCATAACGTCACCAATCTTCTGCCCAACCTAGCCCTGCAATTGGGGGTCGTAGCCCTCATGCTCTGGCTATTTCGACTCGAAAATCGGACCCCAGGGGATCGCTAATCCCTCCAATCTTGCCATGTCTTTGGGCAGGATTGGCGAATTTAGCGTGGCGGCTCATCCCCCCAAACCGGAGAGTCAATATACTTGCCATAAGTTACAAATGTGCATTTTTTGTTGTAAAAATTAAAAATCGATCATATTTCGACAAGGAAAATAAAGAAAGTATTACGAAAGCAGAGATTCTTTAGAAAGTCAGGGCATGATGATGGCAGTTCAAATGGGGCCACCCTGATAAAGGCTCTAACCGATAACACCTAGGATTTAGGGCTAACGTGTCAGCCTCACCCTTTTATAGAGGCAAGGGCGCGTTAGCTTTTTGATGTGCAGCGGGGTGTGCAGGACCCGGTGGGGTTAACGGGGCTGGGCGATCGCCAGCGGCACCCGGTAGACTAGCAGGCACAGGCGGTTCTCGCCATTGTTGCCGTTCACTGTTCTAGGGATATGACGATCGTGCTGCATTTGGGGGGGATCTGGGTCCAACCTAGGAGCCAAGTGATCACCCGCTTATCCGCCTTTGGGGCCTACTCCCGCCATCGGCTTTGGTCATTAGCACTTGGGTTAGGGTTAGGGGTCATCGGCGGGCCGATCGCTCCTGGCTGGGCCTACACAGAACCGGTGCTCCAGGTGGGTATTGTCCAGCGGTTTAGCAGCAAGCCCGATGACCAATTAACCCTCCGGGCACTTGCGGGTGATCGCCTCACCCTCCGGTTTGAGACCAATGGTCAACCGGAAACCCTTCAGGCTACCCAGGTGCGCTTGGAAGCCACCCGCCGCCC
>NZ_JBRCAD010000212.1:0-16445 GCF_053493415.1 Trichothermofontia sp.
CCGTAAAAGAGGTCACTGGCGCCATACTCGGTTCGTCTGCAACCGAAGACGCCTGACTCGCGGCTGGAGGCGTGCGTCCTACCGCTTCACTCCACTGGCTCACAAATCTTGGAATTTGGGGAGAGGGTCGCAATGGCTGAATGCCCCGTTGGGATGAGGTTGGCAGGGGGGGCACCACGACCTCCGTTGCCGAAGCTGGCTCCGTTACCGGCGCGGCGGGAGACTCGGCCTCTGGAACTACGGTGGGGGCGGCAGCTTCATCAACCTCGGCTACCGCAGCCCATTGGTTAAAGCGCTGCCACAATTCCGCCTGCATCCGATCGGCAGGGAATGCAGTGACCTCAGGTGACTGGCTCACCGGAGCGGCCTGGGGAGCACCCTCAGCCTGGGGTGCTTCCGCCTCAACCTCGGCTTCTGCCACGGGTGACACTGGCCCAGCCGCGCGGGCTTCCGTGCGGGGAGCTGCTGCCGCTCCCTCGGCGGGTACTTCATCAACTTGATCCAGGCTAGCGCGATCGCCCTCCCGTGCCGACAGGAAAGCAACCGCCGGCATATCCATCTTCGGACTGGGTACGATCGTCGCATCGCGATCGCCCACTGGCTCTTCAGCAACATCACCCCCCGCCAGCTCACTGACTAGAGATGGCGCGTCAGAAACTTCAAGCGGGGAACTCGCCGCTGCTTCATTGAGCAAGGAATGGAGATGGCTGGATACCTCCGCCAGATCGAGATCAGCCGCGCTACCGGCCAAATTAGCCTCAAGATGGGTGAGGGCAGGGATGGCCCCACCGTGATCATGCGGCCTTTCTGCGGAAGAATCCTCTAGCGCCTCGGCTGACTCATTACCCAATGCTAGGGCCGACAAATCCGGTTCACCCGTTGCATCCGTTACCGGGTTAGCTCCTGTCGAAGCACTGGTGGCATTGAACATCGATCGCCGCAGGGCTGGCATATCCAGACAACGTTCCAGGGCTGTCTTAAATTGCAGGGCATAGCTTTGTTGCCGACTCAGGCGGGTTTTCAGATCCCGACAGGTCATCTCAGCCTGCATCAGGGCATGGACCTTTTCATTGATATGGACCTGGGCCGTAGCCACGTCCTGTTCCAACTGCGCAATGCGCTCCTGGCTCCCTTCCAACTGCTCCGTCAGGGTTTCGATCATGATCTGCTGGCGTTGGGCCGTCTGTTGGGCCAATTCCAAATCGCGATAGAGACTACTGGTCTGGGTTTGAGATTCTGCCAGGGCTTGGGCCTGTTGCACCAGCAAGGTTTCCTGATTTTGCGATCGCGTCATTTGCAATTGCAGGGCCGCCTGGGTTTCCTCCAGCGTGATATCCAGGATGGCTTTTTGCTCCAGTAGCTCCCGGTTTTGCTCCTGTAACCGCAGATTTTGTTCCTGGATTTGTTGTAGCTGGGTTTCCCACCCCTCGTTGGCGGTCGAGGCTTCGAACTCAGAGGTCAACTGGCTCACCCAGGCCGCCGTTGCGATCGGTTCCGGGGTATCCAGCGGGGTATCCAGATCGGTGGCCGAGGCTTCCGTCACCGCCGCCGTCGAAGCGGCTAGGTCTGGCGCGCTGAAGACGGGAGTGTTGGGGGCCGTTGGGCTGGGCGTCGCTGGCTCGTCTGTTGCCGCCAGACTAGTTTCCAGGCTAGCCCCAGGTCTTGTTCCTGGGCCGCTTAAGGCCGGGTCAGGCGCAGTGGACAGGGGTAAGACATCGGCCCCATCCGGAGGCAGCTCTGGCTTCCGTGCTAGATCGTGCTTATCCCGACTGGGCGTCGGCCCAAATCCCGCAGGCCGATGGGAGGATCGCTTTCTCGGAGTCGTTGGGTTGTCGGCTTCACTCATCACGCTTTATCCAACTAGATTATCCAACTAGAAATCATGGTCAATCCACGTTGCTTCCTTTCGGAACCGAGCAGATGTCCTCTCCCCGCATCACAGGCTTAATTACTGCCCATCGCATCCAGCTATCAACGGTTGCAAACCCATGACACGCCTACTGTGCTTGTCCAAGCGATTCCGCTGGATTCCCCTGCTAGGAGTGGCTGCCGAGCGACCAGTCAGCAATTATTTTTCGCATCTACACCCAATGGCTCCAGGGATTGCGATCGGAACCTAAGCCCACCGTTGCTTCCCCCAAATGAGTGCAGAAGTAATTTACGACATACTCTAATGCACAAACTCTGTTTAGCAACAAATTTGAACTAAATTAACAAATTTACTCCCGTCTTGGCAGGGTTACCCCCCGCGTGGGCTAGACTGTCCCCCTTGCCCCCTTGCCCCCTTGTCTTAACTGCGGTTTGGCACTGTCCCTGGACTGGGTACACCACTTTGCTGCTGGGCTTGTTGCAACTTTTGATCAGCCCGGGTGGCCCAGGTGGGATTGCCCTGAAGGGTATAGAGATCCCTGGCATACTGCAACAGTTGGCGGGCATCTTGAAACTGCCCCTGTCTCAGGAAAACCGTTCCGGCCCCATAGTAGGCATTGGCATAGTTGGAGTCCGCTTCTGCGGCTTTGCGAAAGGCGGCGAGGGCCTCGGTTAAGTTCCCCTGTTGAAACAGGAGGGAACCCAGGCTGTAGTGGGCTTCGGCATAGTTGGGATTGATTTGTAAGGCTTCCCGGAAGGCATTCCGTGCCCGATCGCGGTTCCCCTGTTGAAGATAGAGTGTCCCCAGGTAGTAGGAAGGTTCCGGCGCTTTGGGGCTGTATTGTTGTGCCTTCTCGAAGGCCGCGATCGCCGCTGGAATTTGCTGTTGTTGCAGGTATACCAGGCCCAAGTTGTAGTGGGCAAGTCCTAACTGGGCATCAATTCGGACCGCCTGCTGTAAATATTCTAGGGCCAGGGGGAGGTTATTCCCCTCCAGCAGCGCCGCTCCCAGGTTAGCAAAGGCGAGGGCAAATGTCGGATCGGTTTGGGCGGCCTGGTAGAACGCATTGGCGGCAGCCTGAAGTTGGCCCTGTTGCCGGAGCGCTAGCCCCAGGTTGTAATGGCCAGCGGCAAGGCTGGGGTCGAGTTGGATGGCCTTCTGAAAGGCCGCGATCGCCGCCGGTAGCTGATTGGCCTGGACTAAACTAACCCCCCGGTTCAGCCAATTCGCCGCCGTTTCCTCCCCCGCCTGCGCCAGATTGAGTGGAGGCCTGGGGGGGGAGAGGGGGGCTGCCCCCGCCGGAGCAACCGCGACCCCACTCACAAGGAAGCTCAAGAGGAGGGGAACCAGGTACCGCTGGGTGGGAAAGGCGGCTCGCGATCGGCCCAGTCCCATCGGTTGTTGCTGTTTCTGCCAATATTGTGTCTGCATCACACTTCCCCCAACGCGGATTCAAATAAGCCAACCTTTGCCCAGAGTCAGGCGACGCCTGTTGCATGGCGATCGGCGGCTATTCCTGTGAGAGGCACGATCGTCTGAATGGGCACCCCTCTGGGATTTCATTGCGCGTTAGGGTAACAAGACTGATGGCAAGTTGCCAGAGGTGGCGTTCCGCATCCTGGCTCGTTTATGAGGTCAGCGTCCGCTGGCGTTGACGCCGCCGCTCTTTGATGAGTAGATAGCCCATCACTAACCAGAAGAGCAGTAACCCCCCGGTGATCCCTAATGTGGGCACCAGTCCCAGTTGCATGATCAGGACCGGCGCAGCGGCGGTGAATAAGCCCCCACCGACGATCGGTTCAAAAAATAACTGCTTATAGGCAAATGCCTCGAAGGCTCCGGATTGATTCTGGGGATCAACCATGCGCAGGAGCAGAATACCCGTGGCTGTCACCCCCATTGACTGGCCCATGTCGCCAATGCCCTTCTCAAACCAATGGTCAGGGAAGATGCGGGGGGCGAAATACAGAAACGCCAGAACGTTCCAGAGAATTCCCACCACACTGAGAATCAGGAAGGTGGGGAGGTTGCTACCAATCACCCTGAGGGAAATGGAGGCAAGGGCCGTGACCACCACCACATCCAGGGCGAGGCCCGCAATACTCTTCATCAGGGCGGGAATAATCAGGGCTGCCAGTCCCCGCCGCTCCAGGAACCATTGCACTAACATGCCCCCAATTAGGGCCATCGGGAAGAGGGGCACATAGCGGATGATCTGCACCCCGGTGGCCCCCCAGGTTACGGACTCTACCCAAACCAAGCCCTGCAAGATCAGCCAGCCGACGATAATTGCAGCCCCCACAATCCCAAAGTTGACCGAAAGCGGATCAATCAGGAGGTTGTGCATCAATTTAGCCCGACGACGGCGCACCTCTGGGCTTTCCGTATGGGTCAGTTCCGGGAGATCATCGGGCTGCTCCGGATCGGTAACCAGGATGGGGATATGGCTGCGACGACGCCCCCAGTCGGCTAGGGCTGTCCCACAAATAATCCCCGACACAATGCCCACGGTTGCGAGACCTAAGGCGAGGTCAGGGCCGTCGGCAAACCCCAACTCCTGAAGGGTTTCTGCCATCCCCCCGGCGGTGCCGTGTCCCCCCTCAAAGGCAATTTCAATTAAGGCTCCGGAAATGGGGTTGGCGTTAAAGACGGGGATGAGGAAGGATCAACAGGGTAACCAGAATGCCCAGCACGTACTGGCCCCAGGCTAGGGTTTGCCCAAAGACGACCTGGGGGGCGGTTTTGCGCCAGATCTCACGGGGATTCGGAATCGCTTCCCCAAGAAACAGGGCCGCAAAGACAATGTTGATGAAAATACTGGGTGACTGGGACCACACACTCCGAATCGGTTCGGAGAACAGGCCGTTGGCTAGTACGGCGTCTGGCCCCCGCCAGGCCGTCACGATCGCGCCGAGTACCTGGGGACCCAGGAGCAGGGCGAGAATACCCGCCACGATCGATTCGGGTAGATAAAGCTTTTGTATCCACCGGATTTTTTGCTTTAAATAGCGCCCTGCTAGGACCAGGATCGCAATGAGGATAAAGGCAAAAAAGACATCCCTAAGATTAAACATGTCCCATATTTAGATGCTGCAAATGAGAAAAGTATTATAAGGACCGGTAGAAACCCGCCGCGAAATCACATAGATTAAATTAATTTAATAAAGATGGGGGTAACGGTAACCGAAACCCCCGATTTTGATCGGGTGAGGGTCATTTTTCCGAGTATGCCTGCAAACACACCTACAAACACACCTACCCGTACGCCTACTAAGACATCCAGCACCCTGGGCCAGGTGTGGATTGTCGGGGCGGGGCCAGGAAGCCTGGACTACTTAACCCTGCAAGCCTTTCACTGTCTGCGCCAAGCCGAAGTGCTGATCTACGATGCCCTTAGCGATCCGCGCCTACTGGATTGGGTGCCCACCACCTGTGAAGTGGTTTGTGTGGGGAAACGAGGGGGGCAACCGTCGATCGCCCAGGCGGCGATTAACCGTCTCCTCGTCACCCACGGTCAGCGCGGGAAAACGGTGGTGCGCCTGAAGGGGGGCGATCCGTTTATCTTTGGGCGCTGCCGGGAGGAGATGCAAGCCCTACGGGAGGCGGGCTGCCCATTCACGGTGATTCCCGGTCTTTCTTCGGCACTGGTGGCACCGTTGCTGGCGGGGATTCCCCTCACGGATGCGGGACTGAGCCACTCGTTCGCGATCGCGACGGCCCATGATCTCAGGCAATTGAACTGGTCTGCCCTCGCGGCGATCGCGACTCTGGTCCTGCTGATGGGCGGTCGGCATCTGGCGGCGATCGTCGCCGCACTCCAGGCTCAGGGACGCTCCCCGGATACCCCGATCGCCCTGATTCGCTGGGCCGGACGCCCGGAACAACAGATTTGGGTGGGAACGCTGGCGGATATTACCCACCAAACCCAGGGCCAATCCCTATCGCCCGTGGTGATCGTCATTGGGGAGGTGGTACGTTGGCATGAGTATTTCGCCGCCAGTGCGATCGCGCCAAGATCGAGCATTCCTGAACCGGGCCTCCCTGAACGGAGTGTCCCCTGGCCCAACCCCGTGGCAAGATGGGACAGGCCCATTCCCGATGTTTCCCTGCCTGTGATGCCAACCCCTGTGTCCCAACCCTTACCGCCGTTGACGAATACGACCATCCTGGTGACGCGATCGGCAACCCAATCCCAGGAATTTACCCATCTCTTGCAGGCTGCCGGCGCAACGGTGCTGGAAATGCCCACGCTGGTGATCAAACCGCCCTCTAGTTGGGCCGCCCTGGATGCGGCGATCGCCCAGTTGGATCGCTTCCACTGGTTAATTCTCACTTCAGCGAATGGGGTGGAGGCGTTTTTTGAACGGTTAGCCGTGGCCGATCGGGATGCCCGCGCCCTAGCCGGGATCAAAATCGCCGCTGTTGGTAAGAAAACCGCCCGTACCCTGGAGCACTATGGCCTGCGACCGGACTTTGTGCCCCCCGAATTTGTAGCTGATGCCCTGGTTAGCCATTTCCCGGAAGCCGTGAGTGGGCAGCACCTCCTGTTCCCCAGGGTGGAAAGTGGTGGCCGGGAGGTGTTGGTCAAGGAACTCACCCAAGCCGGGGCGATCGTCACGGAGGTGGCGGCCTATGAGTCGGGCTGCCCCGATCAGGCGGACCCGGCGATTCTGGCGGCCCTGACGGCGGGCACGGTGGATGTGATTACCTTTGCCAGCTCTAAAACGGTGAAGCACTTTGCCCAGCTCGTGGGGATTGTGCCCCCTGACACCCCCGCAACGCCAGGGGATTGGTTAGCCCAGGTGGCGATCGCCGCGATCGGTCCCCAAACAGCCCATGCCTGCGAACAATGGCTGGGGCGGGTGGATATTGAGGCCCGTGAGTATACGCTAGATGGCTTAGTGCAGGCGATCGTGGCTTGGCGTCGGACCTAGCCCGTTGGCTTGAGCGGCTCGCCGGTTAGTGTCAAGGTTCTTGCTCAAGTAACGCCTACTTCCACGACTTCCACGATCACTGATATCGCAGTAGTCAGGCCCATTAGGACACTGTCAAGGCTGTGATCAACAAGGGGCTTAAGCCCCTAACCTGAATGACGATGGCGATAGCTTGCAGCAACCCAGCTAGGTGTCGGTGTTAAAAATGCTGAAAGCCCTGGGCCAAACTTAAGGGAATGCTTCCTTGCCCATCGATCAAGAAAACCCCCGGATCAGCGGTAACCTCCCCGACGATCGCCGCATCCCCCCCCAACCGTTGCACCAAAGCCGCCGCTGTTGCCAGCGGCAAACACAGCACTAACTCGAAATCTTCCCCCCCGTACAATACCCACGCGATCGCCTGTTCCGGGGACACGATCGCCCTGGCCGCTGGCGGCACCCGTAACCGTTCCCGTGCAATCCTGGCTCCCACCCCACTCGCCCGACAGATCTGGACGATCGCATCCGCCAAGCCATCGCTGCTGTCCATTGCGGCAATATCAGGCCGACACTGGGTTTGGGCGATCACCTGCCACAATGGCTCAATCACATCCAGACGCGGCACCGGATACTGATGGGCACGCAGCCAACGCTCGCGCGCAGCCACCTGGACGGTTTCCCCTAAACTCGGCTCTAGGAGAATGGCTAACCCCAATCGGGATACCCCATGTAACCCTGTCACCACGATCGCATCGCCCGGTTGCGCCGCCGATCGCCGCAGCACCCGCGCCGGGTCAACCTGGCCTAGGGCCGTAATCGCGATCGACCGGACTGGTGACTGGCTCAGATCGCCCCCCAGGATGTGCCCCCCATAGGCTTGCAAGCAGGCCGTCATCCCGCTGTAGAGGCCATCAATCCAAGCGATCGGGACCTCTCCCGGCATGGCCAACGCGATCGTGATCCCCAAGGGCGCGGCCCCCATTGCCGCTAGATCCGAGAGATTCGCCGCGACCGCTCGCCAACCCACGGCCTCCGGCGGTGTGGTGCGATCGCTAAAGTGAACCCCCTCCACCAAGACATCCGTCGTCACCACCAATGATTGACGCGCCAAAGCGGGCAGCACGGCGGCATCATCCCCCACCATCCCCGGTGGGCAAAAGGGGAACAGTAATTGCAACACCCCCTGTTCCCCCAGATCGCGAACACACGGCTCCCCCATAACGACGCTTAACCGTTGGGGGAATGGGTGGTCAGCAGACTGCCCGTACTGTCATACACCTGCACCGGAATACCGGCATTCCGGCTAATCGATTGCAGGGTGAAGTCGAGCGCTTGCCATTGGTTGATAATTTCGGCCCGGACCAGTTCGGATTGCAGCCGCTCTGCCGTATTCAGGGTAACCTCATAGTCGGGGGTCAGGGTCACGGTAATCGCCGCTGCACTCACACTATGGGTACAGCGGCGCGGTTGCCCCCCACAGGCGTGCTCCAGATCATTACGAATATTTTGTAGGTTATTGAAGGCGACGAGGTTAGATTGGGCCGATCGCATCGCCTCATCGTAGGTGGGGATCAGGGATTGGGCCTGGGTCGCCGGGAGGGTGTCGGGCGGAATCTCTTGCAGGCGGGCGCGGGCCGCCTGCCAATCAGTCAGCGCCTTAGACCATTGGTTTTGGCGTTCGCTGGCCCTAGCCTGTTCCGCCAACTGCAAAGCCTTACGGTAGGTGGTTTCGGCTTGTTCCTCCTGGCGGATACGATCGCGTACTGTATTCAACTTGCCTTGATAGTAGGGCAGCAGATCCGTTGCATTGGCATGGGCCATTGTGCCACTGGGGATGAGTTGCAAAGGACGCACGGCACTGTCCCAAAGGGTTGCCAATTCCTGCCAATCGGCCAGGGTGCTGGCATGGGGCTGACGGGACTCCGCTGTGTCCGCTGCTGTCTTGGCGGCGGTGAGGTGACGATCGCTCTCCTGCTCCCGTTGGATGCGTTGGGCGATCGCGTTGAGATTCACTTGGTATTCCACCAACTTGCGTTCCGCCAGGGGGGCGAGGCCACTGGTTTTGGGAACTTGCTCTAGGGGCGCGATCGCCTCCTGCCAGAGGGCGCGAATCGCCGTCCACTCGGCCAAGGGATGGGGGGGGTTTTGGCTGCGTTGGGCAGCGGCAGTGGCCTTATCCTGGGCCAGGATAATCAGATCCAGGGTTTTGAGTTGGGCGCGATATTGGGGGACGAGGCGATTGGCCTCCCGCGCCGCTTCCGACCAGCGGGGCACGTCTCCCAGATAGTCGATCGCCCGGAGAAGCTGTTGACGGGATTTCGCTAAATCAGCCGTCGTGAGGCCATAGGTATCGGTATTCGCCTGATCGATAGCTTGTTGCTGCAAGCGTTCTGCTAGTTCTAGGGGCTGGCAACTGCCGATCGCGCAGGGCCGCGTAAACAAGAACAGACTGCTGCCAAAGGAAACCACACACACCAGACCGATCACCGCCAATACCGACCAGTGGGGCCATAACCTCGGCTCAGGGTCTACGCCCTCTTCCTCGAGAACGCGATCGACCGCCGCGTACTCAACCAATCCGACCTCGTGATGCGATCGCGACGCGGTGTCCTCGCCTAGGACAACCAAGGCCTGACTGGCGGCAGACCAGGTGGCAGATCCATCTGCGGTCTCCTCGGTTCGCGTGCCCAGCCCATCGGGACTATCCCTATCCCCCATCACCACCGTGGCCTCAACGACCGTGGCCGTGGCCTCCGTGGCTTCTGCCCCTGAGCCAGGGATCGCTGCACCTAAAACAGGTCTCGTTGCGTCTGAAGCCGCATCTGAAGGGGGCACCCTGGGTTCATTCGGGTATTTATCTAGGGGGGCATCCAGGGGTTCATTCAGGGGGGCATCCGGGGCAGCCCCTAAGTCCACAACGGGGGACACGGGATCAGCAGCAGTTGCCGCCGTGAGATCATCGGTCAGGGGGATTACCGGGTTGTCTTGCAACATGGGCCTGAGTGTCTCCCAATCTGGATGGGCATAGCGTAGCTGATGACGATCGTTGGGTCCTAATGGCGTCCTGTTCAGGGTACCTCACAACCGCTCAACAGGGTACTGGATGTTCCCCCAAATTGCACTTTGTGCGGCAACTTACGCTAGGCACAGGGATCTCGCTGCTCCCGTTGCCAGAAAACTGCGGCAGCCAGATACTCGGATAACCGCGATCGTTCGCTCCAGATTACATTGCCCTGACGATCGGGCCAGATGTGACCCGTTAAACCGCAGGGATAACCCACCCTTCACTAGCTAATAGCAAAAGATTCTCAATAAGATTGTTTTCTTGCAAATCGCCTTGAAGTTGGTTATATTCTCAATAAGCAGCGATGCTTGGCGATGCGCTAGAAGAATTGTGCTAATTGTGCCAATCGCGCCAGTTACTCACAGAGTCTTATACAGGGGTTTTCGAGAAGAGTTGTCGTCATTGCGCAGTATTGAGCGTTAGTAATCTATCAACAATACTCTATTGACAATATTATGATGATGTACACCACTGCTTCGCTAAAAGCTGAACTCAACGAACGAGGATGGCGACTAACGCCCCAACGAGAAACGATCCTGAATATCTTCAAAGATCTTCCTAAGGGTAACCACCTTAGTGCGGAAGATCTGTATAATCTGCTTCACGAACAAGGGGAAGGTATTAGTCTTTCGACAATTTATCGAACCCTGAAACTGATGGCTCGGATGGGGATTCTGCGGGAGTTGGAGTTAGCAGAAGGTCATAAGCACTACGAACTCAATCAACCCTATCCCTATCATCACCACCACTTAATTTGTGTGCGCTGCAATAAGACCATTGAGTTTAAAAGTGACCAAGTGCTCAAGATTGGCACTAAAACCTCACAAAAGGAGGGCTATCATTTGCTCGACTGCCAATTAACGATTCATGCCATCTGTCCCGCCTGTCAGCGATCGCTCTTACCTATCTAGATATATGTTTACTGTATTAGTTGCCTGATCTTGCAGCCTGTACCGTTGGTATTAACCACAGTCTTTAAGAATCCTCAACTCGATAACCCAACTCGGCCAATTGCGATCGCGATTGCCGCCATTTGGCTTGGACTTTCACAAAAAGTTCCAGATAGACCTTGCCATCGATGAGTTTCTGGATTTGCTCCCGTGCGGCGGAGCCAATGGTTTTCAGCATTTGGCCCCCCTTGCCAATCAGGATGCCCTTCTGGGAGGCGCGTTCCACCATAACAGTGGCCAGAATGCGGGTAATCTTTGGATCTTCCTCAACCCGATCGATGATGACTGCAACTGAGTGGGGGACTTCCTCGCGGGTGAGCAACAAAATCTGTTCGCGGATCAATTCGCCCATAATGAACCGCTCTGGCTGGTCTGTGACTAAATCGGGCGGGTAGTAGTAGGGACCGGGTTCCAGTCGCGCAATTAATTGGGTTTGGAGGTCATCCAGCCCCATGCCCGTCAGGGCCGAGAATTTCAAGACAGGCCAGTGGTAGGGAGCGGCGAGGTCGGCATAGCTAGCATCCAAGGCCACCGCCTCGGCTGGCTGACAGTCGCATTTGTTTAAACCCAGCAGGACCGTAGCGGCAGATTGCTGGCTCAGGAATTCAGCAATGTAGCGATCGCCCCCCCCAGCAGGCACCGCAGCATCCACGACAAACAGCACCACATCCACCAGGCCCACGGCACTCCGGGCGTTCTTCACCAACACTTCCCCCAGGGGATGGTGGGGTTTATGAATACCGGGCGTATCGACGAAAATCAGTTGGGCAGTTGGCGTTGTCAGAATGCCCCGCAGCCGATTCCGGGTGGTTTGGGCTACGGGGGAAGTAATTGCAATTTTTTGCCCCACCAAATGGTTCATGAGGGTTGATTTACCCACGTTGGGCCGCCCAACGATCGCAATGAAACCGGAGCGAAACCCAGCGGGTGGGGTGGGGATGACCAAACTATTCAAAACAGATTTGTGGCTAGAGGGTAGGATTGGTGGATTCGGGCGGGGTTGGGGGTGTTGGCTGGGGTGTCCCCAGGCGTTCCCGTTGTTGCTTGCGGAATTGGGCCGCCGCGTCATCCAGGTTTTGCCTTTGTTCTTGGTTGAACGTGTCCATGTCCAGGTTGCCAAGCCGTGCCCGGTGGATCATGTCAAAGACACTTAACCCATTGCCCGATCGAGAGAAAGATCCGGGTCCTTGCTCGGCATTGGGTCGGAAGTCACTGAGGGGATTGGTTGTTTCCTGTGCCCAACCCGCCTGGGCCAAGATCAGGGGAGTTAGCCCCAAGCTGAGGCAAGCCCAAGCCAGCCGTTGGGGCCAGACTGGTGTGTGTTTCGGTGCATTCAGTGCCATTACTGCCTCTCCCGGATTGCTGACCAAACTGCATTGACGCTGGCAAGGCCCCTAAGGTTCCCGCCGCTCTCCTGGCGCGATCGCCCTGCGCTATCACGATTCTGACATCCCCATTGCCTAAAGGCTACGCGATCGGTTGAGTTTTCTGGGTTCCCTGCCACCTGCTGATGCCGAACCTCTGGCTAGATTAGCGGCTTGGGAACCCCGATCAACTGCGCAGGCGGGATCGTTGCCGTTGCCGCGATTCTCCTGCGAAGACGCTGCGCGATCGCCGCTGCCCTGGGGTGAGCCGGGTAATTTGCTCCCGCCGTTGCCAAAAGGTTAGGCTAAAACTGAGGATACCCACTAGACGCTGAAGTTGCTGAAGTTGAACCTCTAGGCGCTGCAATTGGTTCCGGAGATGATGGGTGCCTCGCTCCCCGATCATGATGTAATGGGGGGCGGGCGCTAGGACCCGGTGGGTTTGGCGTTCAACGGCACTCAAGGTTTGGGCGGCTCTTTCCAGGGTAAGACGCAAGCGCCACAGCTTCCACGCGATGAAAAGGCACACCAGCGAAACCACAAGGTTGAAACCCACAATAAACGTAATCAGGGCGTCCTCCCGGCACTGCCTCACCATCAGAGTGCCTCCCCTTTTGGCTGCCCTTACCCTGGTATCTTGCGATCACCTCTGTGCCTCCGTGCTTCTGTGGTAGACATGAAACCACGGAGACACAGCCAACCCAGAGAAAATCCTTTGATCTGGCTTCCCCACGGGAAGAAGGAATGCCGGTTGTTTGGCCAAACTGGAAGGCTCCCGACCATCATACCTTGGCCGCAAAGGCCCTGGATATCAAACCAAACGCCTATCCCCCCATTAGTCCGCCCCTTCAATGGGCGCAAACCCCTGCCGTTGCACGTTCTCGGTCACCACGCGGGGTTCCAGGAATTGCAACAGGTAATCGGGTCCCCCGGCTTTGGAACCCACACCGGAGAGCTTGAAGCCGCCAAAGGGCTGACGAGCGACGATCGCCCCCGTAATCCCCCGGTTGATGTACAAATTCCCCACTTCAAACTCGGCTTCGGCCCGTTGAATATGGGACGGGGTACGGGAATACAGCCCCCCCGTGAGGGCGTAGTTCGTGCCGTTAGCCATCTGCAACGCCTCATCAAAGTTGGCGGCCCGGATGACAGCCAGGACGGGACCAAAAATTTCCTCCTGGGCGATCGCGGCATCGGGGGCGACCTCACTGAAAATTACCGGCCCGACAAAGGAGCCGCCTTCGGGGGTGGGCAGTTCCAACGCCAACGTAGCCTCGGCTTTGCCTTTGGTGATGTATGCCTGGATGCGGGCCTGGGCCGTGGGATCAATCACGGGACCGACCTTGGTGCCAGGGGCGATCGCGGGGCCGACGGTGAGCGATCGGGTTGCTTCTACCAAGCGGGCGAGGAAGGTGTCATAAATCGAGGCCAACACAATCACCCGTGAACACGCGGAACACTTTTGGCCGCTGTAGCCAAAGGCGGACTGGACGACCCCCTGCACCGCCTGATCCAGATCGGCACTTTCGTCAATGATGATGGCGTTTTTCCCGCCCATTTCCGCTACCACCCGTTTCAGATGCTTTTGCCCCGGTTGCAATATGGCGGCATCGGCGTAGATCCGACACCCGACTTCCTGGGAGCCGGTGAAGGTAATCATGTGAACATCGGGATGCTTGACCAAATGGGCACCGACAGTGGAGCCTTTCCCCGGCACAAATTGGAAAACCCCAGGGGGCATTCCGGCTTCGACGAGGATTTCCGCTAGCTTGGCCGCAATTACGGAGGACGTTTCTGCGGGCTTGAGCAACGTGCAGTTCCCCGCGACTAGGGCGGCAACGGTCATGCCCGTGGGGATTGCCAGGGGGAAGTTCCACGGGGAAATGACGACGACAATGCCACGGGGTTGGTAGTGGTAGCGATCGGTCTCGCCCGCGACATCGTAGCTGTAACCGCGATCGAGGCGTTCCATCTCATCGGCGTAGTAGCGGCAAAAGTCGATCGCTTCGGTGATTTCGGGATCAGCTTCTTGGACAATTTTGCCCACCTCGAACACCATCCAGGCGATTAATTCGGCCCGCCGTTCCTCCATCAGATCAGCGGCTTTGCGCAGAATCGCGGCCCGTTCCGCAGCGGGGGTTTTGCGCCATGCGGGGAACGCAGCTTTGGCAGCGACGATCGCCTGCTCGGCCTGGTCAATACTAATCAGCCCCAGATTCCCCACCACTTCGCTGAGTTTCGACGGATTCACCGAGGCGATCGTGGTTTCGGTCTCTACCCAAGCCCCATTGATTAACGGACGATAGGACTTACCGAGATTGGCTTGTACTTGCTGGAGCGCGTCTTTGATTACATCCCGTTTGACGGCGATCGCAAAATCAGTATCCGCAGCGGCATGAAACGGTGTCGTCGCCACGGGTTCACCGGTATCGTCAGCCGCTACTACGGGGGGCGCGAGCAATTCCTCAGCGGGACGGTTTTCCAAATTTTGCCGCAGGAAGGAACTATTGGCCGTGTTCTCCAGCAAGCGCCGAATCAGGTAGGCCATGCCGGGGATGAGTTCGCCGTAGGGAGAATAGACCCGCACCCGACTGCCGCGATCGACGAGGGCCTTGGCAAGTTTATCCCCCATGCCGTAGAGAACCTGCTGTTCAAAGTGGCGCTGGGGCACTTGCAACTGTTCGGCCACCGCCAAGGCATAGGCTTGGGTGCGCACATTATGGCTCCCGATCGCGGCATAGAGAACGTCGTGGTTTTCTAGTAACAGCCGCACCAGATTTTCAAAGTTGGCATCGGTGGACGGTTTCCGGTTGTAGACCGGTTGGGGCCAATGGTGTTGTTGCGACTTAATCGTTTCCTGATCCCAATAGGCCCCTTTCACCAGGCGCACGGTGAGGGGGGTGCCCCGTTGTTTAGCCCAGAGGATGAGGTCTTGCAAATCGTGTTCACTGTCACGCAAATAGCCCTGAATCGTCACCCCAATATCCGATCGCTGCCGGAATTCCGACTCCATCAATAACTGTTTCAAAATTGCCAGGGTCAGGTTTTTATAGGCATACTGCTCCATATCAAAGTGGATCGCCGCCCCGACTGCCTTGGCCCGTCGCAGCAATTGGCGCACCCGTTCCGTCACCTGTTGCTGGGAACCCGCCGCATCCCAGGGATTGAATTGGGAGTAAAACGCTGTCAATTTGACCGAGACTTGGACCTTGGGTAAATCTTCGCCATCGGCTTGGTCAATCTGGGGAATCGTGGGCCACGATCGTGCTGCCTCGGAAAGTTTGTCCAGTAGTAGCAGATAGGTATCCAGGTAACGCTGGGCTTCGGATTCGGTGATCACGGCTTCACCCAGGAGATCCAGCGTAAAGGCCATTTTTTCCTTGCGCAGGCGCTCGATCGTCTTAATGGCCTGCGGAATCGTTTCCCCGGCAATGTATTTATGGGCTAGGGCTTCAACGGCAGTAGACACCGTGGTCGCCGCCAACTGTCCCGGTACCGAGTCCGGATTGGCGAAGTTGAGCAATCCCTTCAGGGCCGCAGGCAATTCGACGGATGCATCCCCCAGGTATTCCTGCAAATGGCGGGCAATTTCGGCTTTACTGTGCAAGGCAGGCAGGCAGTCGATAAAGCGAAACAACTGCACCCGCAGGCCGGGATTACTCATGGCCCAGCCGAGGAGGCGATCGTCCCAGCGCATCTGATCGCGCATCTGGGCGAAGAAGGACCGACTTTCCTGGGTTGCCGCCAGCAGGTGGCGGGCGATTTCTTGGGTTTTAGCCTCGTAGGGACTACCGACAACTTGAGCGACCACGGCGTATGAACTCCATTTCCGAGCAATTCCTACTCCCCATTGTCAGGCTTAAGGGACCCCTGCACGGTTGCCCAGGGGGGGAAGCCAGAACTTCTTGACGAGAAGGAAATACCCGTATTTATCCTTAAAGGCCAGATTTCCATGACGAAGATCATCGCTAAAATGCGTAAAATTACAGACAAAAGCTTAATGATTCTTATTGTTGAGTGAACAAATTTGTCCTGCTAGCTAAAACTTTAAAATAAGCGAATATTTATGGACAAAAATTCATATTTTCCGGACCATCTCTTGACATCTAGAGGCCCAGTAGTGTTTATACTGATTTGAGTAAATCCAGAAGTGTTGAAAGTTAGGTTAAGCGATGGAAAAAAGGGACAGAATGCAGTATTCTGTCCTCTAACAAATAAAAAATGATGTTCTATGATAGCCTCATTCCCGAAGCTTGTCAAATTGATCTTGAAGCAGCTTTGTCC
>NZ_JBRCAD010000213.1:0-8262 GCF_053493415.1 Trichothermofontia sp.
GGTTAAAAGGATTCCCCCAAAGGCACGGCGGGGCTAGTAAAGAGCGGGGATGGCTTGGGCGGTGGTGCGATCGCTTTCGGAGACGAGGGTGAGAGTGTCACCTTCCAAACGGTAGACCTGACGCAGGGGTTGGGTGGGACAACAAGCCCCGTCATTGGGGCCGTGGCTGATCAGATCGACCTGGATGTGACCATTCAGAATTTGAACGGACTCGATATTGACGCGATCGCCGAGCAGGGTCGCGGCAACAGGCGTGAAGCTAGCCCCCTGCTCCAGAGCCACAGCTAAATGGACGAAATTACCGGTTCCCCCGGAATTAGCAACCAAAATCACGGCTGCTGCCTGGGTGCCCTCGGTGAGATCCCCAAAGCCGATCGTGTAGGGCCGGTTCAGGAGTGTTACCGTTAGCTCCGAGTCGGGATTTTGGTAGGTGCCGTTACTCAAGGTGGCAGTGCCAAACTGGGGTAGGGGATAGGCAAGCTGCTTCAGCCCTTCCGCCTGCTGACACCAGGCTTGTTTCTCCGGACTCCAGACTTCGCGAGTCAAGCAGTTATGCCAAACAGGTTCAGCCGCCTGGGCAACCGGTGACTGGGCATAGGGCACAGCGGCACTGGCCAGACTCATCATCCCGATGGTAGTGCCTAACGTGAGACGTTGCATAAGCGATCGCATGGTTTCCTCCTTATCACCACAGGGCATCCGCCATTTCTAAACCCATCATGCCTGCTGCTGGTCCCTGGCCAGCGCTCGTTGCGAGAATGATTACGGCCATTACCGGCAGATAACGCGCAGATCGCTGGTTGCCAGTTAGGGGCGAGTTCGGCAATTGCCCCTATCAACAGACGGAGAAACCGAATTCCAGTTCCCAAAAGAATTTGATAGTCTAAAACTGCGGTCCCTTGTCAGGGGGCGATCGTCATTTCAGGGGCATACATTAAAGCAAAATTTATGAAAATAGCTACACTAAATCGTCAGGCTTGCTGGAGGTAGAGAGATGGCTGTCACTGACTATAAGGACTACTATGGGGTGCTGGGCATCAGCAAAGGGGCTAGCGCTGACGATATCAAAAAAGCCTATCGCCGGTTAGCACGCAAACATCACCCGGATATGAACCCCGGCAACCGTCAGGCGGAGGCCCGCTTCAAGGAGGTTAACGAAGCCTACGAAGTCCTGTCCGATCCAGAAAAGCGGCGTAAGTATGACCAATTTGGTCAGTATTGGAAGCAAGTTGAGCAGGGAGGCTGGTCACCCACGGGAGCCAATGTGGATTTTGGCGGATTTGACTTTAGCCAGTATGGGAGCTTTGACGACTTCATTAACGAGTTGCTCGGACGCTTTGCCACGGGTCCCCAAGCGACGGGGACGGGGGGACGGCGCACCTATTCCTACCAAACGGGAGGTCCGGGCAGTACGGGCTTTGGTGGGTTTAATGACTTTGGTAACTTTGGCGATACCGCTAACACCATCCCCCTGGATCAGGAAACGGTTGTGCGCTTGTCCTTGGCGGATGCGTTCCGGGGGACCACCCTGCGGCTGGGTGGGGGTGAGGTGAATATTCCTGCGGGGGTGAAACCCGGTAGCCGGATTCGGGTCCGGGGCCAAGGGCGCACCCATCCCTACACCCACCAACGCGGTGACCTCTATCTAAAGGTGGAAGTCCAACCCCATGAGTTCTTCCAGTTTGAGGGCGATAACTTGGTCTGTGAGGTCCCAATTACTCCTGATGAGGCGGCCCTCGGTGCCCACATTGAGGTACCAACGCCGGATGGACGGGTGACGGTCCAAGTCCCGGCGGGTGTGCGATCGGGCCAATCGTTGCGGTTACGCGGGAAGGGCTGGAAGCTGGCTAAGGGGGGACGATCGGATTTGATGGTACGGTTGACGATCGTGGTACCCAAGTCCCTCAGTGCGATCGAGCGGGAGTGCTACGAAAACCTGCGAGCCAACCGTCACAGCGACCCCCGCGCTCAATTACAACAGATTAATCTGTAGAAGGTCTTGGGTGCTTGGATAAACTGCCAACTCTCTTGGCCCAGAGGACTGGGCCACACACTGGTCTACTCGGCCTCCGACTGTGAGGTGGGTGCAAAGACCCAGGGAGCGCGATCGTTCCCTGCCCCCGATCGCGCCCTGAAGTGACTTGCAGGCTGGCAGATGATGTCCCTATCCCAATCAGAGATTGCCCAGTTGCAGCGATCGCTCCTCGCTTGGTACGCCCAATGCGGACGGGATCTCCCCTGGCGACAGACCTGTGATCCCTATGCCATCTGGGTTTCTGAGATCATGTTGCAACAAACCCAGGTGCAAACGGTCATTCCCTACTATCATCGCTGGCTCGATCGCTTCCCCACGGTCGAGGCACTGGCGCAGGCGGATCAACAAGCCGTTCTGAAACTCTGGCAAGGCTTGGGCTACTATGCCCGTGCCCGCAATCTGCACCGGGCCGCACAGCAGATCGTCCAGCAGTATGGCGGCGTCTTCCCGGCGAACCTTGAGGCCGTCTTAACCCTACCGGGAATTGGCCGCACGACGGCGGGGGGCATTCTCAGCGCGGCGTTTAATCAACCCATGCCGATTCTGGATGGGAATGTGAAGCGGGTCCTAGCGCGACTGGTGGCCCTAGCGGTCCCCCCCAAGCAGGCGCTCACCCAACTGTGGCAGGTGTCGGCACAGGTGCTCGATCGCCAGCACCCCCGCGAATTTAACCAAGCCCTGATGGATCTGGGGGCGACCCTTTGCACCCGGCATCACCCGGCGTGTCACCGCTGTCCCTGGCAGGTGTCCTGTGGCGCGTACAATCAAGGAAAACAAGCTGAGATCCCGATGACTGAACCGCGATCGCCCCTACCCCATAAGCACATTGGTGTGGCCGTAATCTGGAATGACCAGGGCCAAATCCTCATCGATCGCCGTCCCCAGGATGGCCTGCTGGGCGGGCTGTGGGAGTTTCCGGGGGGCAAGCAGGAACCCAATGAGACCATTACCACCTGCATCGAACGGGAAATTCAGGAGGAGTTGGGAATTGCGATCCGGGTGGGGGCACCCTTGATCACGCTAGACCATGCCTATACCCACTATCGCGTTACTTTGCACGTTTACCACTGTCAGCACCTCAGGGGGGAGCCGCAAGCGATCGGCTGTGAGGAGGTGCGCTGGGTCACATTAGAGGAATTAGATGACTACGCCTTTCCCCAGGCGAATGTGAAGATTATCGCAGCCCTGCGTCAGACGCACTAACTGACAAGGTTGGTAGAATATAAACCATTGCCTGGTTAGCATCAAAATCAGTGACCCATCATGACCAAAGTAGAACATATTCAAGCTGAAATTGAGACCCTTACGCAGGATGAGTTTATCCAATTACGTGAGTGGTTCGCTGAGCAAGATTGGTTACGCTGGGATAGACAGCTTGAGGCTGATGTGGCTACTGGGAAGCTAGACTTCTTGATCGCAGAAGCCATGACTGCTAAAGCTAAAGGGGAATTACAGGATCTCTAAGTGCATCGAACAACACCCCAGTTTTGGCAGCGTTTTTATGCACTGCCCGATCCCGTCCAGCGCATAGCCCGTAAAAATTATGATCTACTGAAAGTTAACCTGTCTCATCCCTCCCTAAACTTCAAGAAGGTAGGACAGTATTGGTCAGTAAGGGTTGGGTTAAGTCATAGGGCATTAGCCATTGAGGATGGTCCTGACCTTATCTGGGTATGGATAGGTGGTCACAACGAATATGATCGATTGCTCCGCTAGCTCTCATAAACCGATCTAAGCTTTCCGGCTGACCAACCCCAATGAACCGCATGGCGAAAAAGACACGCTGCCCGGATCGAGCACTTCAGATCTAGGTTTCTGGATAAGTGGGCGACCTGCGGGCTTGGGGACACGCTACTATTGAGAAGAATTCTCAAAAAATTGGCCTATTACGGGGAGCCGATCGCGCTTCCCCTGGCCGCTACCCTCACCATGCATCAGCCGCGCTTTTGGAAAAACCTACCTGCTCCTGTACGAATGCTGGTTCGCCCCATGTTGTTCCTTGCCTTGGGGCTACATGTGTTGATCCTGCTGTTGCCCTTGCCCAGTGAACCAGAGCCAGAACCGGAGCCGGAGCTGCTGCCAGAGGACCAGACGATTAAGGTGGTACCGGCTCCCAAGCGAGCGATCGCGCCACCCCCACCTAAGCCCGCTGCCCCTGCGCCGGCTGCAACGCCTGCGCCTGCCCGACCCGCACCATCCCCACCGCGATCGCAGCCAGCCTCACCCCCGATCGTGGCCTCGCCGCCCACCCCAGTGAGCGATCGGCCTGCGCCCGCGACCAGCCCCAGTCCCTTGGAGCCGGAAGGGATGCCTAGCCCTGCGGCGATCGACTTGACACCGCCTCCGCCTGAGCCAACATTGCCAGCGGCAGAGGGCACAGGTGCGTTTGCTGATTTTCCTAACCCAGAAGGGGTAGTGGCGGGCTGTTTAGGACTCAACGAGTGTCAACAGGCAGAAGGGGTTCGCCTGACCCGTTTAGTGCAGGATTTGCAGGCAGCGTTGGCGCGTCAGGGCTATGCAGTAACCGCCTTGGATCTGGATAGTGATCAGGGACGACGGGTGTTTGAGGTGACCAAGGGGGATGAAAAGCGCTACCTCAATCTGTTTTCAACGCCGGAGGGAGCCGTTTACCTATTGGCCAAGCAAATCCTCACGTTGGCAGAGGTTCAGGCAATGGCCGCATCCCGTCAAGCCTTGGTCTCCCTGGTGCAAGGGGTGTCTAACCAGCAGGCGAGGGGACAGGACTTTACCCAACCCGATGCTTTTTTTACGGAAATGGGTCTACGGGAAGGGCTAGAGCCGTTTTTCCCGTTAGTAGCGAACCAAACGCCTGATCGCCTCTTCAGCACCCAACTCGCCCCCCAACTCCAACAACAGGGCTTTACCGTCGCCCCTTTACCAGACTATGGCGGTGGTCCCCTCTACCAAGTGCAGCAAGGCGCGTTAGTATACTATCTGAGTCTGGTCCCGGCGGCTGGCGGACGAGGAGCGATCGTCACCCTCTGGTCGAAGTTTCCCCGTACTCAAAGTTAATTCTGTGTTCTCTAGCATGGGCAACCTTGCTTCAGGGAGGTACGGCAATGCCTGATACAGTAAGGGTTCTAGCCACAATCTTGCACCTCAGCGCAACCAAAACCGTTATGTCTACAGTACTACTTTTTCCATTGTTTTCCCTACTCTTGTTGAGACTAGCTGCCTAAACTCTTATGCCCCATCTTAAAACAATGGCGTAGATCCAGAGCATTTAAAACGATGGATAAGATTTTTATTTATGGCTTAATAAAGAATGCCGAAAAATATCTAGAAATGCAAATATTAGAACTCTACAAAGCATTTCAAGATCTTCATATTGGCTTCGATATTTTTCTTTTTGAGAATGATTCAAAAGATAGCACAAAAGCTATCTGCAATGCGCTTACCTTAAAATACAATAATCTTATTATCTATTCCTATGACGGATTGGATGCCGTTTATCCTCTCAGAACTGTTCGTCTATCGTTTCTAAGAAATCAAGCTTTAAACCAAGCTAGAGAACGAGGGGGATATACATTTCTGTTGGCTTTAGACATGGATGGTCCTAATTTTAAAATTAACTCCTCCGACTTAAAAATTGCCTTAGATTTTTTATCTCATCAGTCAGAAGTTGCAGCCGTCTTCCCTAATTCAAAACCTTTTTACTATGATGCCTATGCAGTGAAATCTGATCAATGGTTTGTTGACAAAAGCAGATGGATAAGTAGTGTATTTGAAAGTCAACGTATTATTCCCATCTCTAGCAGTCCAATTGAGGTAATTTCCGCATTTAATGGAGCAGGCTTATATAAGTTGGAAAGTATACCAAAAACGGCTCAGTACCTAGGCTGGAATAACAATGAGGAGGCTTGCGAACATATTTTTTTTAATCAAGCTATACATGAAAATGGATATAAGCTAGTAATATTACCGCAATGGTATACGCAAGCTCCTTTGGAGCATATCTTCCCCTATCTTAATCCACGTGGAGATGGCTCGCGGTTAATGAAGATAGTCAACGGAAATCAAGAAATCAGTTTATATCTTCCCATCGATCATCCGTTTGAAAAATATTTCACTACTTATCCTTTATATGATCGACGTTTTCCTTTATTAACATTTTTATTTTCTATACAAGAACCTCATAAATCTATTATTGATATTGGTTCCAATGTTCTGGATGGCATTAGCTTGATAAGACTTGCAGGCGTAAAAAATAAAATTTATGCCATTGATGCATCTTATGAGTTCTGTAAATATGCATTATTAAATCAAAATTTAAACCCCCTTTTGGAAAATGTTGAAATTATGTGGGGATTTGTTGATCCAAGGACATTAGCTGGTAATCTCGGTTCTCACCAAGGGTCAGCATCAATAGAATGCTTTTATCGTCTCAATATTCAACCATCAATAATTGAATTAGAAGACTTTGACGATCAAGTTGGCCTTATAAAAGTTGATACTGACGGACTAGATGCTATTATTCTATTTAATTCAATACACTATTTAAAGTTAAATTGTCCCATTATATTTACCGAATGCTTTATTCGAGAAGAGTCTGATATTAAGCAGTGGTCAGACCTTCTACTAGAATTAAGTTCTCATTACACACATTACATAGTTTTCGACAATTTTGGGTTTTGTTTATATGCAGGTGCCGAATGGAAAAGGATTCTAAAGCCAGGTGGAATTTTAAGATTAGTGCTTCCAGATTTTGAGGCATTAGCAAAATTGTATGTACTCAATCAGGTTCCATTAGAAGCCATTGTGGGTTATATTCATGGTGGTCACGGTTATCCTGAAAATATTCACTATTGGTCTTGGGATTTTCAATCTCTACATCAGGTTTTAACTAAAGCAGGTTTTGAGAATATTAGACGTTTTGATGCCACTTCTGTTAATTCCTCTGAGTACGAAGACTACTCTACAGCTCAAGTTGCCAACCAACTTGTTAGCCTAAATGTGGAAGCAACAAAGGCTAATCAATTGCCTCTGTCGATAACAAAACCAGCATCTCTTGGACAGATCATTACACTACAAATACAGGCAACGGCACAAATCTATAATCTGAAAATATTTATTGATCCGCAAGAATACACCCAAAAACTAATGCTTGATGCTTTTTCAAAGGGCATATTTTATGAACCTGAAGTTAGCCAGGTTCTAATAAAAATTTTAGAAAAAGGGGATAACTTTATTGATATTGGTGCCCATATTGGCTATTTCTCTCTCTGGGCTGCTTTGTTGGTTGGTAAAGAAGGAAAAGTTTTGACCTGTGAACCGGAACACAATAATCATCTTAATATCATTAAAAATATAGAGATAAATAATTTCGAGAATATCCGTTTACTTAATGTTGCTGTCGGTGATCAATGTAAAACCGTACAATTTTTTCTTAATGAGGATAATGGAGGTGGACATGCCCTATGGGATGTCGGCAAACACCCATTTAATCAACAAAGTCGTATAAATAGAAGGCATATCACTGTCAATATGATTACCATTGATCATCTATTTGAATACTATCAGTTAGATAAAGTTAAACTTATAAAGATTGACACTGAAGGAGCAGAATATCAAGTATTGAGAGGAGCATCAACAGCACTATCTCAAGGTAAAATTTCCTATGTAATTGCTGAGATAAATCGCTTTGGATTAGAGCAGATGGAAACCAATGAAACACAATTACGTTCTTTTATGGAAGGATTTGGATATAAGGCTTATCTCTTGGAACCACAAACGGGGCAATTAATCAAGCTAGTCTCTGGTCAATACTATAATGTCAATCAAGTTTTTAATGTCCTATTCTCAAATCAAGAAATTTTTTAGAGTTTCATAGGGTTTCATAAAAGCATCTTTTAAACGCTGTCAAAAACCAAATATCACCCGGAATAGCGGTCTCTCTCATGTGCCAAGTATGAAAACGATATCTCTCCTGTGTCCTACTCGTCAACGACCTGAAAAAGCTCTAAGACTAGCTCTCAGTATAGTTAGAACTGCTAATAAACCACAAAGAATAGAGATTCTTTTCTATATTGACACAGATGATTTCACTAGAGATCAATACATAAATCTCCAGAAGTGTTGAAAGTTAGGTTAAGCGATGGAAAAAAGGGACAGAATGCAGTATTCTGTCCTCTAACAAATAAAAAATGATGTTCTATGATAGCCTCATTCCCGAAGCTTGTCAAATTGATCTTGAAGCAGCTTTGTCC
>NZ_JBRCAD010000214.1:0-7259 GCF_053493415.1 Trichothermofontia sp.
CGACAAACTCGTGCGTTGCCGTGATGGAAGGGAAAATACCCAGGTGGTGGCGATCGATCGTGATCCACTGGCGATCGCGGCGGCCCAATCTGCCCTGGCGAACTATGGCGATCGGGTCCAATTCTGGCAGGGGAATTTCGCGGATTACTTCCAAACCCTTGGCCCACTCCCCGCGATGGGTAAGTTTGATGGCATTATGGCGGATCTGGGGGTGAGTTCGGCCCAGTTTGACACGCCGGAACGGGGGTTTAGCTTTCGCCATGAAGCCCCCCTGGATATGCGTATGGACCCTAGCCAGACCCTCACGGCGGCTGACATTATCAATACCTATGATGAGCGGGATTTGGCCGATCTGTTTTTTACCTATGGCGAGGAGCGGTTTTCCCGGCGCATTGCCCGCCGGATTGTGGCCCAACGGCCTTTTCGCTCAACGACGGCGTTGGCCAACACGATCGCCCATTGTTTTCCCGCTGCGGCCCGATCGCGTTCGCGAAGCGCTCCCTTGGGGAAATCACGAGGCCAGGCCATCCATCCGGCAACCCGGGTGTTTCAAGCGTTACGCATTGCCGTTAATCAAGAACTCACAGCCCTGGAAACGTTTTTGGCGCAGGCTCCGGCTTGGCTCACCCCTGGTGGACGGATCGGTATTATTAGTTTCCATAGCCTGGAGGATCGGCTGGTGAAGCATCGGCTGCGGGAGTCGGAAATCCTGACGGTGTTGACGAAGAAACCGATCGTGCCAGCGCCAGCGGAGGTCGCCAACAATCCTAGGGCGCGATCGGCGAAGTTACGCTTGGCGGAACGATCGGCGGGTGTCTCAGCTTAGAAGACCCTACCCCACCAGTACCCCCAGCCGCCAGTCTTGTGGGGTAGCCGTCTCGGCGGCCCCCTGCCTCGGTTAGCACTGGCCTACCAATGGGGCGTAAACCGCTCAATCAAGGCTGGGTGCTGGGGATACTGGGCCAACAAAGTTGCCCGATCGCCGATCGCAAAATCCGCAAACTCAAAGCCAGGGCTAACGGTACAGCCTACCAAGCACGCCCGATCGTGATCGACTTCGCCCGTGGCCAAGGGGGACACCTCAGCATCCGACTGGAGGCGGTGTAAGCGGGAGATCTGGGTGCCCACCAGTAGGTAATAGATCGCCGTGCTGTAAGGCCGTTCGCCCTGGGGTAGGGCCATCCGGCCCAGCGATCGATAGGATTCACGATAATAGCCCCCCTCCGGATGCGGCTGAAGCGCCAAGCAGCGTTGCCAATATTGCCAGTCCATATCGCCGTCTCCTCGTGAAACCGTTAATTTTAAGAAATCTTGACAAGAAAGCGGAGTATCCGTCGAGGCATTGGCCCCAGTATCCGTGACTTTGCGACTCTGGCCATCTTGGGATATGGTCAAGGGCAGAATGCGGTTGCTAAGGCACGGTGGGGATCAGGTTACGAATTGCCCATAATAGGGGAATAATCGCTTAGTTGGATCAGCCAATGGACCCCACTCAGTACAGCTTGCCGAGTGGCCTAACTCGATATCCTACTAGCGGGTTTAACTCGCAAAAGCCGCCCGATTGGCAGCGGCTATCGCTCAACCAACAGCAGAAGTCTCTCCCCCGTTTCTGATGAACTGGTTTCATGGGAATAGGAGACTTCGCTCGTTAAGATCATCAGGGCGTTGTTAGAATCTAACCCTTTCCAGATACCAGGGGCACCTCGAATCCATGAATGGTGAGCAACAGCAAATTTACCATTACCTCGTCATTTCGGATAGTCAGGGTAAGCGAGTGATTCCATTGGAGTCTTCTACCTATTCGATCGGACGTGATCCTAATAACTCAATCCCCTTAAAATCGCGCTGGGTATCGCGCCAACATGCCATCCTACTGCGGGTAACCCTACCCAGTTCTAATAATTACCTATTCCGTATCATTGACGGGGACCTGCAAGGTAAACGTAGTACGAATGGGCTGCTGATCAATGGACGATCGACAGCTTCTCATGATCTTAAGCATGGGGATGTCATTAACTTTGGCAAAGATATTGAAGCCCATTACTATACAACGCATACTGCAATTAAAAGCACAGCACTGGCAAGTGATGAAATCAATCAATTTATTAGTCAAATTGAAGACGACGACGACAATGCTCTTGAAAAAACTCTTATTACTGATGACGTTGGCTCAAAAGAAGTTTATGAAACCTCATTGATTCGACTCGCTTCTTTCCCGGAGTTAAATCCCAATCCAGTAATTGAGATTAACATGAAGGGACGATTAACTTACTTAAATCCAACAGCAATTCAACTATTTCCTGAATTACAAAAATTGCTCCTAGAACATCCAATTTTGTCGGGAATTCTGCCTGTAGACAAGCATCGTGAGCAGAAACATCTTGAGCGTGAAATTTATGTTAACAATCGCTATTTTCAGCAATTAGTTCATTATATTCATGAGAGTGACCTAATTCGGAGTTATCTAGTTGATATCACAAACTACAAGCAAGCGGAAGCTGCCTTACGCAAAAGTGAAGCTAAAAATCGAGCGCTACTGGATGCAATCCCGGATTTGATGTTACACCTCAACTCCAGTGGCATTATCCTTGATTTTAAGGTTCCTAAAGGACATCCGCTACAAAACTCATCTAGTAGTTTTGTTAGCCAAAATATTTATCAGATCTTGCCAACACCAGCCGCGCAACAGATGATTCGCTATGTGCGACGTGCTCTACAAACGAATCGTACCGAAGTCTTTGAATATGAATCCCTGGTTGAGGGAAGTATTCTCTTCTATGAAGCCCGAATCGTAACCATTACCCAGGATGAAGCCCTGGCCATTATTCGCAACATTACCGATCGCAAGGGTTTTGAGAAGCAATTACTCTATGATGCTCTCCACGACGCCCTGACCGGCTTGCCCAACCGTAATTTGTTCATGAATCGCCTCTCCCATGCGATCGAGCTGGCCAAGCGACGGGATGATTATCTATTTGCAGTACTATTTATTGACCTCGATCGCTTTAAGGTCATCAACGATAGCCTGGGTCATATTGTCGGCGATCAACTGTTGATTGCCATTTCCCGGAAATTAGAAGCGTGCTTACGCTCTGGGGATACGGTGGCCCGCCTGGGGGGGGATGAATTTGCCATCCTGCTGGAAGACATCAACTCCACCGCTGATGCCACCGCCCTTGCCGATCGTTTGCAGCGGGAACTCTCGGTCCCCTTTTACCTCGATCACCAGGAAGTGTTTGTCACCCTGAGTGTGGGTATTGCCTTGAGTACCACGGGCTATCACCTCCCGGAGGAGTTGCTGCGGGATGCTGATACGGCCATGTATCACGCTAAATCCCTGGGACGTGCCCGTCACGAACTGTTTGATCAACAAATGCACGATCGGGCCGTGGCGTTGCTGCAACTGGATAATGATCTGCGGCGGGCTGTGGAACGGCAGGAGTTTGTCCTGTACTATCAACCGATTGTCTCTCTCCAAACCGGGAACATTACCGGCTTTGAGGCCCTGATTCGTTGGCAACACCCCCAACGCGGCCTGGTTCCCCCAACGGAATTTATTACCCTAGCGGAGGAAACGGGGCTAATTATTCCGATTGGCGATTGGTTACTGCGGGAAGCGTGTCACCAGGCCCAGCGTTGGCAGCAACAATTTCCGAAACCGACCCCGCTGACCATGAGTATTAACCTAGCCAGTCAGCAATTCTCTCAACCCAAACTGGTGGACAAGGTGGGGGCAATCCTCTCAGAAACAGGACTGGCTCCGGGCAGCCTCAATCTGGAAATTACGGAGGGGACAATCATGGAAAATATTCAATTTTCCAAGGATATTTTTGCCGCCCTCAAACAGCTTAATGTCCAACTCTGTATTGATGACTTTGGGACGGGCTATTCATCCCTGAGTTATCTCCACCGTTTCCCGATCGATATCCTCAAGGTCGATCGCTCCTTCGTCAATACCATTGACCCCCAGGCAGATAGCCATGATGGGACGGGGGGGATTGAAATTACGCAAACGATTATTATATTGGCACATAACCTTGAACTCAGCGTCGTAGCGGAGGGCATCGAGACCTTGGAACAACTGCGCTATTTGCGATCGCTCAACTGCGAATATGGCCAGGGCTACCTGTTCTCGCGTCCCCTGTCTTGCTCCGCCGTCGAAGCGCTGCTCACGAAGAATCCCCATTGGTAGTGCCCCGTCGGCACTATGACGCCAACTATGACGCCAACGCCTCCCCCATCCCGCCAGCCGAACCGTTTGATGACAACCTTGACAAATCTGGTGCAAACGGTTGTCCCTGGCCGCTTTTCCCAACTCAAGCTCAAACCCAATGCCCAGGTTCCCGAACTGCGGCTGGAAGATCCCCAAAATCCGGGGGCGCACACCACCCCCTATCGCCTAGTGGGGGACTACTACACGGTGGGACGGAGTAGTTCGTGTGATATCAAGGTGCGCAACCCGATCGTCAGTAAGCGGCATGTGACGATCGCGCGCGATCCCCAACGACCGGACTGGTTCTGGATTAAGGATGAACAATCCCAAAATGGCCTGTACCAGGGGAAGCGGCGGATCACGCGGCAGCGACTTCGCCACGGCGATGCCTTTACGCTCGGTCCTCCCGATCTAGCTGATGTCGTGACCCTCACCTACACGACCCCCCAGGTAACCCTGCCGCCCGCCCAAACAGCGGTCCTGACCTTTACGGAACTCTCCCAGAAACTGAAGCCGCGCGCCAGGGTCCTCAAACTCCGCGTTCACGATCCCCAACATCCCGACGCCCACCCGGTCCCCTACCCCCTGGCGGGTGACCATTACCGTCTGGGGCGCAGCAATCTCCCGGATGCCTCGGATCTGGATATCCCGGTGCAAAACAAACTGGTGAGTGAATGTCATCTGGCGATCGATCGCGATCCGCAACAGCCCGCCCGTTTTTGGGTAGAAGATGCGGGTTCTACCAATGGCACCTATTATCGGCGACAACGGTTGGCCGGGCGGCACCGCCTGCGCCACGGTGATCACCTTACCCTAGGGCCGCCAGAGATCCAGGATGCGGTCACAATCACGTGCATCGATCCCTACCTGCGGGGGCTGCGGTATGGGCTATATGGCTTTACGGGGCTGAGTCTCCTCATGGGGCTTTGGATTGGCCTAGAGTGGCAAAAATTCTCGGTGCGGCCCCTGCCCCATTCGATCCAGGGGCCGGTGATTGTCTATGCCCGCGACAACACCACGCCCCTGCGGGAACCCTATAACCGCGCCCATATTGAGTTTGAGCAGTTATCGGATTTTCCAGCCTATTTGCCCAATGCGGTCATTGCGTCGGAAGACACCCGCTTCTACTGGCATTTGGGGGTAGACCCGCTCGGAATTCTGCGGGCGGTGGTCACCAATCTGCGCAGCGGTTCGGTCCAGGAAGGGGGCAGTACGGTCACCCAACAATTGGCCCGGAGCCTATTCCGGGATTACGTGGGGACTGCCGACTCGGCTGGGCGCAAGATTCGGGAGGCGATCGTGGCTCTGAAGCTGGAGCTGGTCTACAGCAAGGACTATCTGATGCGGACCTACCTGAACCGAGTGTATCTGGGCAGTGGTAGCTATGGGTTCGAGGATGCGGCCCAATTTTACTTCGGTAAATCCGCCCGTGACCTGACTCTCTCGGAGGCGGCAACCCTGGTGGGGATTCTGCCTGCGCCCAATAGTTTCAACCCGATTCGCGACTATGAAGCTGCCGTGCAGGTGCGCGATCGCGTCCTGAGCCGCATGGTGAGCCAGGGCTTTATCAGCGAGGCCGAAGCCCAACGGGCACGTCGCTCCCGGATTGAAATCAACCCCCGTGCGCGGGAGCAATTGGAAAGCACGATCGCCCCCTATTTTTATGATTATGTCTTTGCCGAACTGGAGCGGCTGCTGGGTAGCGAATTGGCTCAGGAAGGCAATTTCATTATTGAAACGCGGCTAGATCCTGCCATTCAAACGGCAGCCGAAGCAGCGCTGCAACGAACCGTCAGTACGGAGGGGGCGGCCCTCGGCTTTGCCCAGGGGGCGATCGCCACGATTGATGCCCAAACGGGAGCGATTATGGCAATGGTGGGCGGTGTGGACTATGCCGAGAGCCAGTTTAACCGAGCTGCCCAAGCCCTGCGCCAACCCGGATCAACCTTCAAGGTGTTGGTCTATGCGGCAGCCCTAGCCGAGGGGATTGCCCCCAGCACCCCCTTCTCCTGTGCCCCCCTCACCTGGCAGGGACAATCCTTTTCGGGCTGTGAGCGCAGTGGGGGGGCCGTGGATATGTACCAGGGGATGGCCCAGTCCGAGAACGTCGTGGCGCTACGGATTGCCCAGGCCGTCGGTTTGCAGCGGGTAATCCGGCTGGCGAAAACCCTGGGAATTGAGTCTTCCCTCCGGCCAACCCCCGGATTAGCCCTAGGGGAAAGTGAGGTGACGGTCTTAGAAATGACCGGTGCGGTGGCCACGTTTGCCAATGGGGGGATACACAACCGCCCCCATGCCATTCAGCGGGTGCTCGATAGCGGCGATTGCCGCGATCGCGATGATGCCCAAAGTTGTCGGGTGATTTATGACTTTGCCGGAACGGCTGATGCCAACCAACCCGGGGTATCCGCGAGTGTCGCCGCCACCATGACGGATTTACTGCAAGGGGTGGTGCAATTTGGCACAGGCCGCAATGCCAATATCGGGGCGGGGGCAGCCGGCAAAACCGGAACAACGAATGATAATGTCGATACCTGGTTTGTGGGGTATCTCCCAGGGGCGGGTATCGCAACGGGCGTATGGCTGGGCAATGATGATAACTCACCCACCGCTGGCAGCAGCGCGATCGCGGCCAAACTGTGGGGGGATTATATGGCCCAGGTGTTGTCATCGTTCCGATAACCGAATGACCGCGCAGCGGGGGACAAATTCTGCGACAATAACGCCAGTGGATGCGCACCGATCGTTGGTAGGGGGCGTGTCTAGGGTGCTTGTTGCCCAAACCCAACCCGGCGTTGAGAAGTTGATCACTTGCATGGATGCCTTTGCCCCCATTGCACCCGCGTGGACTGAACCCGCAATCCATGCCCAAGGCTTTTGTTGCCCCACCTGTCGGTCTAGCCCGATGGCAGCCCAGCGAGCCTGGATTAATCGGCGATCGCCGGTCTTTATGGAAGACTATCGCCGAAAGTGGCAGGAATTTTACCAATGCGAATGCGGCTGTGTTTGGTGGGCCTGGAGCGATGAGCGTCCCCCCTCCCCCCTC
>NZ_JBRCAD010000215.1:0-47770 GCF_053493415.1 Trichothermofontia sp.
AGAATTGGCGACGCGGAATTCGCAAGTATGCTGGCCGACCAAAAATTGCAAGATCACGCACGAATACGGGCCGATTCTGATGCAGCTTATGACTGCTAGTCTGACAGTAAGGGCAAGTGGCTGCTTCGTTTAATAAGTCTATAAGTCTAACTGTAGGAATACTTGCTCGGCTTCCTGAGTGCAGATTTCAACGGTAACGTTTGGCAAGTTAAGTAGAGAATCCAAATGCCAGTCCATTGCTTCATCACCAACGCACTATTGGCATCCATTGTAACATATTCACCAAAAACCCAGAAGAACCGAAGTAATTAGTAGAAAACAGTCATAACTTAGAAGATCAAGATTTTCAATATAGGTTTCTCTTGGCCATTTTACGGTTCCACAACCTGGTAAGTCAGTAAATAAAATGCCTTGATGTTTGAAGGATTGTGCTTTTTCAGTTGTTTCAATGACATTTACTTTGGCAATACGCTCACCAGCAATTGCATTGATGAGTGAAGATTTTCCACTACCTGATGCACCAATCAAAGCACAACGCACTTCTGCGTTTTCAAACCCTTGTATTTTTTGACGACATTGTTCAGCGAATCTGAATAGTTCATCTACTCCGTTGCTACTCACTTTCTTGCGCCTCACACCCAGTAAGTTGAACCAACAATCATCCTGTACCTAGTATAGCTAGCTCCCACTGTCACCACCCACCTACATTTTGCGTTAGAATTGTTAAGGTTTATTTACATCCCTGGGCCGATCGCCGATCCCAATCCGCGTCCCGACCCAGCCGTTTGACTCGCACACCTCGCTCACCGCACTTGGAGCCTTATGTCCCTGCCCATTCGTAACGTCGCCATCATCGCCCACGTTGACCACGGCAAAACCACCCTGGTCGATGCCCTGCTCAAACAATCCGGCATTTTCCGCGAAGGTGAGGCCGTCCCCGATTGCGTCATGGACTCCAACGACCTGGAGCGCGAGCGCGGTATTACCATTCTTTCCAAAAACACCGCCGTTCGCTATGGCGACACCCTGATCAATATTGTCGATACCCCTGGTCACGCCGACTTTGGCGGTGAAGTCGAGCGCGTCCTCGGCATGGTCGATGGTTGCCTGCTGATCGTTGATGCCAACGAAGGGCCAATGCCCCAAACCCGCTTCGTCCTCAAAAAAGCCCTAGAAAAAGGACTGCGCCCGATCGTTGTCGTCAACAAAATCGATCGCCCCCAAGCTGACCCCTACGGCGCGATCGACAAAGTGCTCGACCTCTTTATTGAGTTAGGTGCCGACGAAGATCAATGTGACTTCCCCTACCTCTTCGCTTCCGGCCTCGACGGCTACGCCAAAACCGACCTCGACGGCGAGAACCAGGACATGCGGCCCCTGTTCGACGCGATCGTCCAGCACGTTCCGCCCCCGATCGGTGACCCCAGCAAACCCCTGCAACTGCAAGTCACCACCCTCGACTACTCCGACTACCTAGGCCGCATCGTCATTGGTCGCATCCACAACGGCACGATCGCTTCCGGTCAACAGGCCGCCCTTGTCACTGAAAGCGGCGCGATCGTCAAAGGCAAAATTACCAAACTCATGGGTTTCGAGGGCCTCAAGCGTATTGATCTGGAAACCGCCAGTGCCGGAAACATCGTCGCTGTGGCTGGATTTGCTGAGGCTAACATTGGTGAGACGATCACCTGTCCCAACGAACCCCAAGCCTTGCCCCTAATCAAGGTCGATGAACCCACCTTGCAGATGACCTTCTCCGTCAACGACTCCCCCTTTGCCGGTCAGGAAGGCACCTTTGTAACGTCACGGCAGGTGCGCGATCGCCTGATGCGGGAACTGGAAACCAACGTCGCCCTACGGGTCGAAGAAACCGATTCCCCCGATCGCTTCCTCGTCTCTGGTCGCGGTGAACTCCACCTGGGAATTTTGATCGAAACCATGCGACGGGAAGGCTACGAATTCCAAGTTTCCCAACCGCAAGTTATTTACCGCGAAGTTAACGGCCAACCCTGTGAACCCTTTGAATATTTAGTGCTCGATGTGCCGGAAAGTAGCGTGGGCAGTTGCATCGAACGGCTCGGTCAGCGGCGTGGCGAAATGCAGGATATGCGCGTGGGGATTAACAACCGCACCCAGTTGGAATTTGTGATTCCCGCCCGTGGGCTAATTGGCTTCCGGGGTGAATTCATGCGCATGACCCGGGGCGAAGGCATCATGAACCATAGCTTCCTCGACTACCGTCCCTTCAGTGGTGAAATCGAAACCCGCCGCAATGGTGTGATTATTGCCTTTGAAGAAGGGGTTGCCACCTTCTATGCCATGAAAAATGCGGAAGATCGAGGCGTCTTTTTCATCACCCCTGGCACCAAGGTTTACAAGGGCATGATTGTCGGCGAACACAATCGGCCCCAGGATCTTGACCTGAACGTTTGCAAAACCAAGCAGTTAACCAACTTCCGGTCTTCAACGGGGGATGAATTGGTGCAACTGCAAGCCCCAGTCGATATGAGCCTAGAACGCGCCCTAGAATACATCGGTCCCGATGAATTACTGGAAGTCACCCCGACTTCGATCCGTCTGCGCAAAGTTACCAAGAAGTTGGTGAAGCGCTAAAGTCGCGCCAGGAAATGTGAGGCAGGTAGCGAGGTCAATGGGGTATGACACCCAAAGGTTAGAATTAGGTTGACTAGCTGGCAAGGTAAGTCATGATTCAGGATCTTGCGCGACGGTTATTGGTTGGGATAACCACCCTCACTACCCTTACTTGGCCGATCGCGGCGATCGCGGCCTCCCTGGGAACCTTACCCGTGATCAATGGTATTCGTCCAGGGCGAGTCAACTACCTGCCATCAGAAACCCAGCCTCGCCCCAAGGTTGAACGGGCAATTCTAGAGGCGTTGGCCGAACCCTATACTCCCGATCAGTCGCCCCACGATCGGCTGCGATATTACTACAACCGCATTGACCTAAACGGCGATCGACGACTGGAAACGATCGCCTACGTCGTTGGGCGAGAAACCTGTGGCCGTAACGGCTGTCTGGCTTTAATTTTTACCCAAAGTCCCCAGGGGCTACAACAGGTGGGTCAATTCATCGCTGTTCATGTACCGATCCTAGTCCTCGATCGGAAAACACGGGGTTGGAACGATCTCGTATTTTTTATCTCGGAGGGAGATTCTCCGCCCCGCTATAAACGGGTTCAATTTGATGGACAGACCTACGCGAACCAGCCCGCTACCGAATCCGATATTCCCCCGCATACATCCCTCCGGGGCACAGCGATTCTGGCTAATCCCATCCGCCTTACCAATGGTCTACCTCTGCGCACCTTGGCCGAACTCCCAACCGCCGCGCCGCGCCCTGACAGCCCCGATTTGGACCCTGATCTAGAGAGGCATGGGGAAGCACCCCCCAGGGTCGGGCAACCCCTCCCGACCACCCAGTCCTCACGCTAGCAGGTTAAAAAGCGATCCTGATGAATGCGTGAATCCTTGTATTGGGGTTGGCAAAAACGGGATTGCCTTGACGGGAGTGCCCCAAGGAAAGTGGGCCAATTTGTCCCCCAAGGATGGTAGATTGGGCGAGTATTGGCAAGCAACAGGTAGCGAGATGAAAGTCTTAGTCATTGGCGGCGATGGGTATTGTGGGTGGGCCACGGCGCTGTATCTCTCAAATCAAGGCTATGAAGTTGGCATTTTAGATAGCCTGGTGCGGCGTTACTGGGATATGCAGTTGGGCGTCGATACCCTCACCCCGATCCTGCCAATTCAAGAGCGGATTCAGTGCTGGCAAGCCTTGACCGGCAAGACGATCGATCTCTTTGTCGGTGATATTACTGATTATGATTTCCTGAGCAAGTCGCTGCGGACCTTTGAACCGGATGCGATCGTTCACTTTGGCGAACAGCGATCGGCCCCCTATTCGATGATCGATCGCGAACACGCCGTCCTCACCCAGGTCAATAACGTGGTGGGGACCCTCAATTTGCTCTACGCCATGAAGGAAGATTTTCCTGATTGCCACCTGGTGAAGCTCGGCACAATGGGCGAATATGGTACCCCCAATATTGATATTGAAGAGGGCTACATCACGATCGAGCACAACGGTCGCAAGGACACCCTCCCCTATCCCAAACAACCGGGCAGCTTCTACCACCTCAGCAAGGTCCACGACTCCCACAACATCCACTTTGCCTGCAAGATCTGGGGCCTCCGAGCGACGGATCTCAACCAGGGTGTAGTGTATGGGGTCCTAACTGAAGAAACGGGGATGGATGAGCGCCTGATTAACCGCCTCGACTATGACGGGGTTTTCGGGACCGCTTTGAACCGCTTCTGCATCCAAGCCGCGATCGGGCATCCCCTGACGGTCTATGGCAAGGGCGGTCAAACCCGTGGGTTCCTGGATATTCGCGATACGGTGCGTTGCATGGAAATCGCGATCGCCAATCCCGCCGATGCGGGGGAATTCCGCGTGTTCAACCAATTCACCGAAATGTTCAGTGTCGGGGATCTCGCCCTCAAGGTCCAGGAAGCCGGAAAATCCCTAGGGTTAAAGATTGACATCAATCACCTGGAAAACCCCCGCGTGGAGAAGGAAGAACACTACTTCAACGCCAAAAACACCAAACTGATTGATTTGGGTCTGCATCCCCATTACCTCTCGGATGCCCTGCTGGATTCCCTCTTGAACTTCGCAATCAAATACAAGGATCGCGTCAATCAGAACGAAATCCTGCCCAAGGTTACCTGGCGGCGTTAGGTCATGACTGGAGCGCTGTCGGCATGGGGTGTAGGGGCAGGTTTGCCTACCCATTTGCGGGGAAATGACGATTCCTGTGAACCTGCCCCCTAGCTTGAGAGAGGGCGACCTAGGGGTTGCTGCATACAGGATAATCAACTGGGCGGGTTTATGCAGAAAGCTGTTTCTGAGCCAAGGTTTGGGCGCAACCCGCCCCTACAATCCGCAATTTCATTTGTTGAATTCCTGGTTGAGTATGCGCATTGCCCTGTTTACCGAAACCTTCCTCCCCAAAATTGACGGCATTGTCACCCGTCTCAAACACACGGTGGATCACCTCCAACGCCTTGGTAATGAAGTGCTGGTTTTCTGCCCGGACGGCGGGTTGACGGAATACAAGGGAGCCAAGATCTATGGTGTTCCCGGAATGCCTCTACCCTGGTATCCAGAGCTAAAAATGGCGTTTCCTCGCCCTTCCCTGGGCCAAGCCCTAGAAACGTTTCAACCGGATATTGTCCATGTGGTGAATCCAGCGATTTTGGGATTGGGCGGCGTGTACTACGCAAAGGCATTGAAATTGCCCTTACTGGCCTCCTACCATACCCATCTGCCCAAGTATTTGCAGCACTACGGTTGGGGGATGCTGGAGGGGGTGCTGTGGGAGTTGCTGCGGGCTTGCCATAACCAGGCGGCGCTGAATTTGTGTACTTCCAATGCCATGATCGAGGAGTTACGATCGCACGGGATTGAACGCCTGGATCTGTGGCAGCGGGGAGTGGATACGGAACTATTTCGGCCCGAATTGGCCAGTCGGGAAATGCGCGATCGCCTGAGTCAGGGCTATCCCGATGCGCCGTTGTTGCTCTATGTGGGGCGGTTAGGCGCAGAAAAGGAAATCGATCGCATTAAACCGATTTTGCAGGCAATTCCCGGTGCCCGGTTAGCGTTGGTTGGGGATGGTCCCTACCGGGAAGAATTAAAAGCCCATTTTGCTGATACGCCCACGAATTTTGTCGGCTATTTAGTGGGTGAAGAACTGGGTTCTGCCTTTGCCTCAGCAGATGCGTTTATTTTCCCCTCACGCACGGAAACCCTGGGGTTAGTGTTGTTGGAAGCGATGGCGGCAGGGTGTCCCGTGATTGCGGCGGCAGCAGGGGGCATTCTCGATATCGTCACTGATGGGGTGAATGGTTATCTATTTGATCCCAATGATGAGCAAGGGGCGATCGTGGCAACCCAACGCTTACTCAACCAAGGGGCAGAACGGGAGTTATTGCGCCAGAATGCCCGTATGGAGGCAGAACGCTGGGGCTGGGGTGCTGCCACCCGTCAGTTGCAAGACTACTACGAAGCGATTATTGAGGGTCAACAAATGCCGATCGCGGCTTGAGGGTAAGGGTGAGGGGGCGCGATCGGGGATGGGCCTCAGGGCTTCTCCTAGACTATAATCCCCCCAAGGTTAATTTTCCAAGGTGTCCCACAGATGACTCAAGTGGCCGCTAAAATTCTGTTGATTTTGGGCCTTATTCTGTTGGCATCAGGACTCTATGCCCCGTTTGACCCAGATAACACTCCTGAAGAGAAGCGCTCTGGCCTAGTCGCTTGTCTATTGTTTAGCACGCCAATGCTAATCGGAAGTGGCTGGTTAATGTGGCGATCGCAGCAAAGAAAACTGAAGCAAGAGAGCGATCGCCTGCAATCTATCTTCTTGCAACTCTTGCAAACAGAGCAAGGCCGTCTGACGCCCCTGCGGTTTGCAATGGAGTCAGCACTAGAGTATAAACTGGCTAAAGCTTACCTAGATGCCAAAGCTCTTGAACTCAATGCTAATTTTGAAGTAGATGATCAAGGCAATGTACTCTACGCCTTTCCCATCAGTGGCTTGCCGTTGCCGACATTTAATAATGATCTGTCTTTATCTCTGCCTCAGGTGCCAAGCACACAGCAACTCGATGTCATTATGGGTGTGGTACCTGCGAATCAGAAATTAGCTGCAATCAAGATCGTCCGAGAGTTCACGGGGTTGGGACTGAAGGAGGCTAAGAAGACTATTAATGCCGCCCCCCAGCACCTGCCGCAATTCATCCGCTCCGACCAGTGGGTGGCATTTGAGTCGGCCATGACCGCGATCGGTGTTCAAGTGAGACAGGCAGATCATCTGGATTAATCGCCGATTTTCTAATAACCAGCACAACCTAGTACAGTAAATATAAAGTTTCGCAACGTTGGTAGTAACGACTTGAGGCGTTGCAGGCTAAAGCCTGAACTACAAACCTTGCATCATTAATTATGCGCTGCACTAGTCAAAAATAAAGCGAGGCATAATACAACCGTTCTCTCGCTAATGAAGTACTGTCAAGCCTGGCGAACAAGGGGCTTAAGCCCCTTGTCTGTACCTCACCGGGTATGGAAGTGCTGTACCTTGTCTGATGCTGCGTGTAATCGGCTAGCGCTAGCTTTCCCCTAGGCTGGGTGACCAGGGAGTGGTCACGATCGCCCCCCCAGCACCCAGGTTACAGCACTCAGGGTACGCCAGCCCGTTGTCTTGATACTAGCCGAGGGCATGGCGTGGGCTAGATAACGGGATGGGTAGGATAGCTCGTGACCAGCCACCAGGCAACCACTGCCAGGACCAAGACACATAGCTTCACAATCACGTAAACTACCGGATTTCCGGTTGTCAGGGTCGCCAACAACATATCGACCTCCTTGACCCGATCACGATCGGCGATCGGCAGCCCATTCACGCTAAACGTCTCCCTTTATCTCCTATTGTCTGCCCTGCATTGACTGCCTAGGGGACATGACTCCCTTTAGCAACAAGAATTGATAATTATTCATCAGATCCCTCTGCACCTACGAGGGAGTTTGACAAGTCCAGAGACAGGCCGTTTGGGCAACTAAAGTCGCCACTACAAACGCAAAACAATGCTGCGGACAGCCAACTATTGACGTTTGGAGTCGCGGTTTTAACCGCGCTCCCCCCTTTTAAAACATCTTCTAAGGGAAGTGACTAAGGCGCTTGAATCGAAACCAGCCGATGTTCTGGTAAAAAGCTATGGTAGCGCCCCGCCTCTGAGAGCACCGATACCAACTGCAATGACCAATCCGGCTTTGTATTGAGATCTGCCCAGGGGACGGCAATTTCCAGACATTCCGCGATCGCGGCGTGGGCACGGTGATTCCGGGCGTGCCAATGGTTCCCACCGGCTGCCTCGTGGAGCAGGATAGAATGGGTCACCAGATTCACACAGAGGTGATGGCGGAAGCGATAGTTCAGGGGGGCCTGGTCCGGCCAGTCCAGCAAGGGAAGCTGACTGGTCTGCACCGGTTGATCTGGGTAAAACCAGAATAAGTTCAACTCCGGTGGGAAATCTACCCCCGGCCTACGCCCTAACTGGAAGTCAAACCGCAGATAGAAGTTTAAGTGATCGACGCCGTACCAGAGCCGCTGGATATCGCTACTACGGTGCATGGTGCCCCGCGCCCCTCCAATCTCAATCCGACCCGCGTGATCCCAATCCTGCTCATCAATCCAGCCATTGATCACCGGATGGATAAAGCGTTGGGGCGGATGATCCCCAACTGGCTTATGGTCTTCTACGGGGTGCTGGAGAGCGGCAGGGATCGGCTCCTGCAATGCCTCATAGAGGGCACACAGGTGTTCCCGAAAGAGTTGATCAAACATGGCATCCTGGTTGGAGCTATGGCCCGCCCCAAACCACCAGAACCAATCTGACCCCTCGGCAGCATAAAGGGCTTCCCAGGCCGCTGGATTTTTCCGCTCCGTGGCCTCCGGATGGGCCGCTAAGACTTGCCGTGCCGCCGTTAGTAAATCCCAGGCCCGATTCTTCGCCGGACTCCCGATCCAGGTGGTAAAGCTGCCATCAACCCAGGAGCCACTGTGCAGGCGATCGCTCGGTAACGTCATCGTCGGCGGGAACCGCTTGAGGAATTCCGATACGGTAAGCAGTTGCAAGTGGGGATGGTGATGCAGGGTGCCATAGAGGGCTTCTAAAAACGGTTTGCCGTCCTGTTGATAAAACTCCCAACAGTTTTCCCCATCCAGGGCGATCGTGACCAGCCAGGGATGATTCAGCGCGGTGCCCCCCCCCGCTTGGCGTTGTTGGAGGGTGCGGGCGATCGCCTCCAGGTGACCCACCAGATCCGCCGCTGCCTCCTGGGGAGGGACCGCCCCATAGGTAAAGCCAATCAAGTCCGACAGGCGATGATCCCGAAAGACGATCGCCAAATCCCCCGCCGGGGTAGGTAGCCGATAGGGGCGATACAAGACCTCCGGCTCCTCCAGATTACCCGTCGCGTCGCGGGGAAACAGGTGGCGCAAGGTCCAACCCAGCACGGCCTCATCGGAACAAATCCACTGGAAGCCCTGCTGGGCAATGGGGGCCAGGATGGCAGGACTCACCGACTGCTCCGATGGCCAAAGCCCCCTGGGGCGACACCCAAACCATTTCTTATAAAGGTTCCAGGCTTTCTTCAGGTGGCGGGGAATATCCTCCGGCCATTGGAACCGTTGGTGCGGTAAGGGCATATTCGGCACCGCAACTCGGCCAGCCTCCGTATCCGCCAGCAAGGGGAGGATCGGGTGGGTATAGGGACTGGTCATCACTTCCAGTTGCCCCGCCTTTTGCATCTGGCGGTGTTGGGGAATGATCCGACGGATAATCTCCTGTTGCTTGGCCAGAATGCGGCGGCGATCGTCTAAGGTAAACCCGTGGGCCTTTGTCAACCACTGACGCACCTCCGGCTCATCCCAAAACAGGGGATCAATCCAGGCCAAATTGTGCCATGCCAGCAGATCACTGTAATCCTGCCCCTGCCAGTGCTTCAAACACCAGGCCCGTCCCCGCTCATGGCGTTGCTCGTAAAGGTGCCGGTAGCGCCAATGGGGGGCGATCAGGTGATGGTAGTTGGCATCAAAAAAATGCTCGATAATGAAGGCTTTTTGGGTAGCGTCCAATTGCTCAACCGGCGATCGCGCCAATGCCATATAGGGATCAGTGGCCACGCCAGTGGCGTAATCCTCCAACTGCAAGAGCAACGAGGGCACAAGGTTAACCGTTTGGTGCAACCGGGGATACCGCTCCAGGAGCAAGACCAAATCGAGGTAATCCTTGGTGCCATGCAGCCGCACCCAAGGCAGGTGATATTGGCCTGAGCGTCGAGATTTATAAATGGGTTGATGTTGGTGCCAAATAAAGGCGATATAGAGGGGATGAGACATCATCGCGGAGAAGGCCATGATGGGCAATGCATCGGTATCACTATGCCCCCTCCAATCAGGGACTGCCGTATCTTTGATGCATTTTTAAGGATTGGATCTTTCACCCGATCTTGACATGGAGCGCAGGACGATCGTCCCAACCCCCGTGAGCGATCGCGTCGCGTCCCCCAAGGGAAATCACCCAGAACCCGCCGGTCCCTCCAGTTCTTTGGTAAAGTTTTGGTTACATGCGATCGCGTTCGCGTAGCGTCCCCCAAGGGGAATCGTCAACCCTTAGCCGCGATCGTGACACCCTACCCTCAACCTCGGAACTATGGCAGACGAAACCCCCGCCGCTCCAGAGAAACCGACCGCCAAGGCAGCGGCGAAAAAAGCCCCCAAAGCAGAGGACAAACCCTTTGCCGACTTTGTGCAACAGGACCTTCTGCCCGCCCTGAAAGCAGCCCTCACGAAACAAGGGCTTCAGGATGTGGCCTTAACTTTTGAGCAGCGACCCTTGCCCGTAGTGGGTGTCCCCTGTTGGCAGGTCATCGGTACCTGGATGGGCAACCAGCGCCAATTCAACCTAGCCTTCGTGGATGGCGACATTGGTGGTCGGAAACAGTTTGCGTATGCGGACAATGGCACCCAACCCAGCCTGTTGGAATCCTTTTTAATTGACGAGCGTCGGATCACCCTCGACCTGTTGGTGTTTGGGGTCATCCAGCGACTGAATGCCCAAAAATGGCTAGTGCGGAATTAGTCATGGGTCTAACGACCGTCGGGATGCCAGGGGGACACCCTCTCCAGGGCATTTCGTCTACGAGGATACTTCGGAATTTGAGAATGGGTGACTACGATCTGTAGATCACACTGTGGATTACGAACTCAATGTGGGATAGCTGTCTCGGCTGTCTGGAGGGTCGGCAGGATGCCTATCCCACCACTGCGTTTCGATTGACTGACGATCGCTAACAACCCTTCCTAGGTAAATCGTCATGACCCATTTTGACTCGCGCAGGCCAAGGATATGGGGCCGCAATCGCTGGTCACGCCGCCATTTCTTAGGGTTAGGGCTAGCGGCTACTTTACTGGCGATCGTGCCCGCTTGTGTACCCAGTTCCCCCCCCCCACCCCTTCGTGTTGGGACCAATGTGTGGCCGGGATTTGAAGGCTTTTACCTGGCCCGCAATCTGGGTTATTTCGAGGGGACACCCGTGCAAATGGTGGAGTTTGGTTCCTCATCCGAGGTGCTGCGGGCATATCGCAATGGAGATCTGGAGGTAGCCGCCCTCACCCTGGATGAAACCCTGCTCCTGACGGAAACGAATCCCCAAACCCGGATTTTTCTCATTGCCGATATTTCCGATGGGGGGGATGTGATCTTAGGCAAGCCGGGGATTGCCAGTCTCAGTGGGTTACAGGGACAGCGGGTGGGGGTAGAAGCCACGGCCCTGGGGGCCTATGTGTTGACCCGTGCCCTCCAGACTGTGAACCTCACCCCGGAAGCGGTGCAAGTGGTGCCGCTAGAAGTTTCCGAGCAGGAACGGGCCTTTCAAGCGGGTGAGATCGATGCCGTTGTGACCTTTGACCCGGTGCGATCGCGCCTTCTGGCCGAGGGGGCCACCCTCCTCTTCGATAGCCGCCAAATTCCCGGTGAAATTGTGGACGTGATCGTGACAGATCAATCCACCTTAGACAGCCGACGAGCTGATTTAGCCGACCTGGTTACCGGTTGGTTTCGGGCCATTGATTACCTCAAAGCCAATCCCCAGGATGCAGCTACACGGGTGGCACCGCGCCAGAACGTTACCCCAGCGCAGTTTTTAGAGTCCCTAGAAGGCTTATTAATCCCTGGTATTGAGGAGAATCAGCGTCTTTTAAGCCAACAAGATCCGGCCCTTCTGACCGGGGCACAGCAGTTAGTCGAAGTGATGCTGGATAATCAACTTCTCAATCAGGCTGTTGATCCCAAACCGCTGCTTAACGATACCCTGGTGCAAGAGTTAGCAAAATGAACCGTCGCTTCTGGCAACGCTGGCTCCGCAAGCTCCCCCTACCCTTACGCTTCTCAATTCCAGCCACCTTGTTGCTATTGAGTTGTGTGTTAGGGGTGGCCTCCTTTCGCTACGAAGTAGCGCTTGCCTATCGACGGGTTGAGACCGATGGTTACTACCAAGCCCGCTTTTCTGGCAGTTCAACCTCCGGTATCCTTACCTACTTCTATCGCAATAACGATATTGCGGGTGCCCGACTGGCTGTGGGGCAGTTAGGCGGGAATATCAATCTTCGCCTCGGCTTGCTGCTGGATGAACAGGATCAGGTGATGGCCTCAACCCAATACTCCCTCAAATCCCAGCGCCTAACCAATACGCCCGCCGCTGCCCAGCAAAGCACGATCGCCAGGGTCCGGCGATCGCAGTCCGGTCTTGTCACCTTTAGTCCCGATCGCCGCAGTGTCCAAGCCATCTATCCTGTCCTGTTGGGCATAACCCCCGGGGAATTGCGGCCCTCCCGAGTGGGGATCTTGTGGCTGAATTACGACCTGAGCCAAGCCAAAGCCCAGGCTATCCAGGCTGCTGTCCGCCGTGCGATCGTCACTAACCTGGGACTATTGGTGGCCATTGGGTTGCTGTGGTTTTTGGCGGAACAAGTCTTGACCCGGCGGGCCAATCGCCTTGTCTCCGCCAGCCACCGTCTGGCCAAGGGCGAATTGCATATCCGCACCCAGCTACGGGGGTCCGATGAGTTGGCCGAAATTTCCAGGGCCTTCGATCACATGGCCGCGCAGATCGAGAGCAAAACCAATGCTTTAAGGGCTAATCAGGCGGAATTAGAGGCCGCACATATCACCGCCACGCAAAAGGCACGTCAATTAGAGCAAACGCTAAAGGAATTACAACAGGCACAAATACAATTGATCCAAACGGAAAAAATGTCGAGTTTGGGTCAGCTTGTCGCGGGAATTGCTCACGAGATTAATAATCCAGTCAACTTTATTTATGGCAACCTGGTCCATATTGAAGAGTATAGTGCAACCCTCCTAGAACTCATCGAAAGCTACCAACGGAACTATCCGAAGCCAGCCTCTGAATTGGCTCAATTTATCGACAATAACGATATCCCCTTTCTGATCGAGGATCTGCCCAAAATCATTTATTCCATGCGGATCGGTACCGATCGCATTCGGCAAATTGTTCTATCCTTGCGTAATTTTTCACGTCTAGATGAAGCGGAGATGAAAACCGTTGATCTCCATGAGGGGTTAGACAGTACCCTCCTCATCCTCCAAAACCGCCTCAAGGGGAAGGGGGGACAGTCCCAGATTGAGGTTGTGAAACAATACGGTCATTTCCCTGGGTCGAGTGTTATCCCGGCCAGCTCAATCAAGTGTTTATGAACCTGCTGAGTAATGCGATCGATGCCATTTCTGACCCCCTAGAGGAGCCATCAGCAGAGACCGTCGGCACCCCTGTCCCGGCTCAGCCCCCACGGGAAGCCCCACGGGGGAAAATTGTCATCACTACGGAGCCAGTGCCACCGGATCGGGTGCGGGTCAGCATTACCGATAATGGTGCCGGGATTCCGCCAGATATCCAAGCTCGCCTGTTTGACCCTTTTTTTACCACCAAGCCCATTGGCAAAGGGACCGGGTTAGGGCTATCGATTAGCTACCAAATTATTACCGATCGCCACCAGGGCACGATCGGCTGTACGTCAGAACCGGGCCAAGGGGCAACTTTTTGGCTGGAAATCCCGGTGCAGCAGGCAGTCACGACGATCATTGCTAGTTAATTGGCCCTTGGGGATACGGGCAAAAAAATCCCCCCACTGGAGCCAGCGAGGGATGCTGTAGTCTTTGGAATTCTTGCTGGACTTCAGCTTACCGTGTCTGAGGCATTTGGGAAATCCCCCTAGGGGTAGATGGAAAATCTCCCCAGGGGTAGATGGAAAATCGTGGTGCCCCCTTCCCTACACCTCTCGACGACCCTTTGCCAAGGTTTCGAGCGTGGCTTCCCCCGTCGCCGTGATCCAGGCGATCGTCACGCTGCGCTCGCCAAAACGCTGACGAATTTCCGCCGCTTCCTCAGCGTTTTGGGCCATAGCCATCTCCACCGCTAGGGTCGGAGATTCCTCCCGGAGGGCTTGGGCATAGGCAAAGGCCGCCGCCGCCGCCGCTGGGGTTTGGGCCACCACGAGCCAACTAGGAGCAGGCAACTGTTGGGGGAGCGGACCGGCTTGGTGTAGTAAGACCTGATGAATGACATCCGTATTGAGGGAAAACCCAATCCCCGGCATCGACTCCCCTTCGGGATGGTAAAGGCTCATCAGTTGATCGTAACGACCGCCTTGTCCCAGAATCCGTTGACCCGATGTCGTATCGCTAATCACCTCAAAAATAACCCCGGTGTAGTAATCAAAGGGTTGAATCAGGCTTAAATCCAGAACCAGGGAGATCCCTTGACGGGGTGAGGGGGGCGTGTCGCTGCCTGCCCATGCCCCTTGCCGCAGCAGTTCGACCAGCCCTTTGAGGGTATTGACCCGATCGCGTTGCCCCGCCGTCAAGTCCAGTTGGCTCACCCGCTGTAAAACGGCCTCCGGCTGTCCACGCAGATCCATCAGCAACAGTGCCCGTGCCCGCAAAGTATCCGATAGGGGCAGGGCCTCTAACCCCACCCGATCGAGGTGGGCGATCACCTGCCGTACCCGTTGCCGTAGCGGTTGGGGGAAGGGAGAGAGCAGCGATCGGGTTAGCCCCGCTTCCCCTAACAGCAGGTGCCCCCCGGGCAATTGCAAGCGATGTAGGCAGTCCAACAACAGCAGCAAAATCTCACCATCGGCCATGAGGCCCGTTGCCCCCAATAGCTCAACCCCAGCCTGACGAAACTCCTGCTGGCTGGTTTTTGCCAAGCGGCGAAACACGTTCGCCTGGTAGAACAATCGGAGGGGCAGGGTCGCTGTTTTCAGCCGAGTCATGGCCATGCGGGCGATCGACGCGGTGAGTTCGGGGCGAAGTCCCTGGGTTTCCCCCTCCGCCGTTGTCTGAAGCTGGATGACTGTAGACGGCTGCACAGCCCCACCCGCCATCAAGGTTTCCAGCCGCTCAAATGTTGAGGTAATCGTTTGCTGGTAACCCCAGCTACGGAATACCTCCCGGAGACGGGCCTCAATCCAGCGAGTTTGGGCTACTTCCAGGGGAAGTAAGTCCCGCGCACCAGGGGGGGGTTGGTAAATCATCCTAAACCTACTGAGGAGTACGTGCCTAAGGTTTGCCGGGTCCAGTGTACACCGGGCCGGTGGCTATTTTTTACCCCCAAATAGCCGCCCAAATAAGCCGCCCCCCGCCGACTTGTTGGGTTTCGGTGGTGATTTCTGGGGGGTTTTACTGCTCCCTGTGGCCTTGGTTCCGGCTTCCGCCACAGCGTGCCCTAGTTGTCGGAGTCCTTCTTTGGCCTTGCTGTCCTGGGGATTGTGTTTTAGGGCCTGTTGGAAGTGGATTTTCGCCATTGTGTTTTGCTTTTGCGCCAAATAGAGCGTTCCCAGAAGGGTATGGCAACGGGCATTCGTTGGCTCCTGCTTCAGGGCGTCCCGCAGCTCCTTAATGGCTTCGGCATAGCTCTTTTTGGCCATAAATTCTTCCGCCCGCCGGTAATATTGATCACTGATCGAGGGCTTCGGGGTGACCGGAGCGGCGGCGGGTGTGCTGGCGCCGCTGGCTGGGGCGGCGCTGCGCACGGTGGTGGTGGCGGTCGCGCTAGCGGGGGTGATCTTGATGCCCTCCTGGGACTCCATCCGCATCAAATAGGCGAGGTTGAGTTCACTAATTTGCCCGGTCACCGCCACAATTTGATCGAGGGTCGTGTACTGTTCGGTAGACAGGTGCCGCAGGACTTCCCGATAGTGTTTGTTGGGGTCCTTAGCCTGAAGCAGGGCTTTGGCTTCCTGAGTGCGGAGCTGATTCATGGCCTGTTGTTGGATCGCCTGTTTGCCCTTGAGCTTTAGGAGTAGCAGGTATTCGCTCCGTTCGCGATCGTCCTTCAGTAGTTCATAGGCGGGATTGACTAACTTGGACAAAATTTCCGTAGCCGCTTGCTTGTGGGCGTCATCCTCGCCAGTGAGGCTGTCAGGATGGAGACGACGGGAAATCTGCAACCAGCGCTTGCGAATATCTTTGGCTTCGGCATCGATCGGCACGCCCAGTACCGCGTGGTGGTCGGTAAAGTCTGATTGAAATAGCCCCTGCTCGATCTTAATGGACATACCTGGCACTCATCCTGGCAGTTTAAAGAAACTTGTTATCTAGTCTACTGTGACAAATCGGTACCGCCCGATCTGTATTCGGGCGATCGTTGGCCTGGGTTGGACGTGCAGTGAGTTGGACTTTTGAGCGTATTCATGCTTATTCATCGACTTGCCAGAGATCGTTGGCAAGCGGCTCCTCCTCGCGGGGCTTTGACCGCAAGACCAGCAGAACCCGTCCCAGGATAGGCTGCTGGGGGTCTGCCTCGTGCCACTCAATTTGGAGCTGCTCCGCCTGGGCAACGAGATAATAGCTATGGGGGTCCCATTGGCGCTGGGCACGATCGACGATCACCAGGCATTCCGTTTGGGGGGCGATCGTCACCGTGGCGGGCAATGGTAGCTGATCGGAGGTGGCTAAAAGGGCGATCGGGTCCTCCGCCCCCAGGATCACTGGCCAACCCGGTACGGCTACCCACACGCCTTCGCCCCGGAACGTAACCAAGCGGAAATCCCCCTGCTCATCCAGAAGGGGAACGGCTTGCAGATCCGTTGGCAGCAAGGGTAAGCGGCCAACCACAGGCACCACCCGTGGCATTTCCTCCGCCGCCTCCAGGCGATAAAGGGGCAGCAGGGGTTGGGGGTGTTTGGGCGTAACGGTGAAGTCGGTCAGCAATTGTTCGAGTTGTTGGCGGGCGGCGGGGGTGGCCACAAAGCCTAAGCCTTGGGCAATCAGCCGGGAGCGATCGGCCAGATCGCTGGTTTGCCGTGCCAATTTCCAGTAGTGGTAGGCCATCACATCCCCTGGCTGTTCGGAAAATTCTGGCGGACGCTGGCGACTCCGGGCCACCTCTTTATAAATCTTCGCCAGTTCATGGGCCTGATCCGCATCCAACTGTTTGCTGAAGATCAACTCAGCCGCCGCCACCCGCTCGACTTGGCTCAAAATGCGGAGTTCGTAGAGGCGATCGCTACCCGTTTGGGCATAGTGGGCAATCACCGCTTCGGCGGCGGGGGCATTGACGATCGAGGTATACACCTGGGTGGCGACAATAATTTGATTCTGCTGGACCGGCTCAAAGCCCGTGGCTTCAAAAATTTGCTGGGGGGTATACCCGGCTTTTTGCAATTGCTGACAGGCTTGCCCCCACATCACCCAGGTGCCTTGTTTCTGGCGCAGTTGTCGCAGGAGTTCCTCAGCATCGATCGCCGGTTGGGCAGCGGGGTTGGGGGGCATGGCAGTCATGGGCAGTGCGATCGTAATTGACCAACTAGAATTTACTGTTTCTCAAAGATTAAAAGCTGACTGGCGGCCCAGGCGGCTGGTAATTGCCAACGATAGGCTAAGTTATTCAGGTGCAACAGTAGGGAGCGAGGAATGCCCTGCAAACGACGCTGAAACTCTGAAAGTTCGCCCAGGCGGCGGTGTTTTAAGACAAAACCCCGTTGGGCCAGGTAGTTAGCCACAGCGCCAGCATCCAGTCGCCAAACCCAAAGCTTTTCTCCATGCAGGGTGTACCAAATACCATCGCCTAGGGGCAAATGTTGCAAATCTGCCAGGGGTTTCCTCAGGACCCATCGCAGGCAGGCTTCGATCTTATGATCGAGGGCTGATTTGTTGGTAATATACAGGGCTAATTGGCCCCCTGAATCAATGATCCGAGCCAGCTCATCAAGGGCCTTTTCCACATCGGGAATGTGAATGATCACCCCCCAGGAAAAAACATACCGGAAAGACCGATCGGGGAAGTCAAGTTGGGTCAGGTCTTGCCGCTGAAATTGCACCCTGTCAGCCACATTGGCCGCCGCCACCCTTTGTTCCGCTTGGCTCAGCATGGCATTAGACAGATCGATCGCATAGACCTGATAACCCGCTTTCGCAACCCGAATACTGTGCACCCCTGGCCCACAGCCCGCATCTAAGACCGTTGCCCCTTCGGTAACCGCCATCATCTGAAGCATATCTCGAATGGCCCAATCATAGAGCTTCAAGGCAATGGGATGGTAGTAGTCCTGATCCCATTGCTCAACCGTAGAGTCGGCTTCAAAAACTTCTGCCATAGTACTTAACCTAAAATATCGATCAACATACACAGCCGCCATCATGAGTATGATGGGCCAGTACCCTCCCCCTGTCAGCCAACCGCGCCTTAACCTCCCCGCTTTTAGAAGCCGAACGGTCATTGGTCCTGGAGGATTAAGTCCTTGGGCAAAAGTGACGAAGGCTCTGCATTAGTCTCTGCATCTGAACCGGTTGCGATGTATTCTATTGCATCTATCTAGATATTCCCTGTCTAGTACAGCCAACATCGTGAGGCGTTGCCCTAGGCTTCCTCCGCATCCCGTTGATATTTAAGCTGACGCACGGCCTCTTGACCAGCCCCCACCAGGAGGCCAGCGGTAGCCCCCACGATCGCGTATTTACGACCCAGATCCTGGTATAGGGAACTCGCAAAGCGCCCGTGGTGCATTCTGGCGGTGGCTAGCCCGATGACCGCCCCGACCAGCGCGGTGAGTAGGGCCGAAAATAGGATCAGCTTCCGATTCATGCGCCGTACCTCCGAGGGAAAAACTCGCACCCGATCTGACCACACGCGGCTTGACCTGCCGCCCTCTATCCTGACTATTGCTCACCGGACCCAAGCTGAACGCACCCCCTCATAAAATGTTACATTTCCCCCCTGGGAGGATGCGGGCCATCGGCAAAATCAACCGGAGGTGCAAAGGTCAAGGGTGGGCAATCCCTACGGGCAAGGGAGGATATCCTAAGTACCCTGGGGTAGGATCTTTACGGTTAAGATAGATAGAGTTTCACTCCATTGCCATCTGCGGTCATTGCCTGTGCTGAACACCTTCCTAAATGACTTCCGGATTGTCTTCGATCGCGATCCTGCCGCCCGCAACTGGTTAGAGGTCCTGTTCTGCTACCCCGGCCTCCACGCCCTGATCAGCCATCGACTGGCCCACTGGCTCTATCGGCTAGGGGTCCCCTTCATCCCCCGACTCATTTCTCACCTATCCCGCTTGTTGACAGGCATTGAGATCCATCCCGGTGCCCAAATTGGCACGGGTGTCTTTATCGATCACGGTATGGGGGTCGTGATCGGCGAGACGGCGATTGTGGGGGACTACGCCCTCATTTACCAGGGTGTCACTCTGGGGGGCACCGGCAAGCAAAGCGGTAAGCGGCATCCCACCCTAGGCGAGAATGTGGTTGTCGGGGCTGGGGCTAAGGTCCTCGGTAATCTGCAAATTGGGAATAATGTCCGTATTGGGGCGGGTTCGGTCGTCCTGCGTGATGTCCCGTCTGACTGTACGGTGGTTGGGGTGCCGGGGCGAGTTGTCTACCGGGAAGGGGTGCGGGTGAATCCGCTCGATCACAGCAATTTACCGGATTCCGAAGCACGGGTGATTCGCTCCCTGGTTGATCGCATTGAACAGTTGGAAGAACAGTTGCAACAACTCCAGCAGCGTTCCCAGCCAGCCGTGATCGAGGTGAGTGCCGCAGAGTTGAGCGGCGGCACCCTCACCGAAGAGGCGGAATTTGCCCAAATGGTGGCCAAAAGTCAGGCCAAAACCCGGTGCAGTCTGCGCGATCGGGAAATTGAAGCTTTCCTTGATGGTTCTGGAATTTAGGCTGTCCATGTCCCGCGATCGCGAACCGCTAAACAGCCTGATCCTGTACTCCCTTTTCAAGTGGTCAGTGGTCAGTCCCGTTTTCCATACCTATTTCCGGGGCCGGGTCTATGGGGTTGACCAGGTACCCCGTAGTGGCCCCGTGGTGGTGGTTAGTAACCATGCCAGTAACTTTGACCCTCCCCTCTTGTCCTGTTGTGTGCAGCGACCGGTGGCCTTTATGGCCAAGGAGGAACTGTTCCGGGTGCCGGTGTTGAAGCAGGCGATTCGGCTGTATGGGGCCTATCCCGTCAAGCGTGGTGAGGGCGATCGGGCGGCGATGCGGGCGGCGATCGCCGCGCTTCAAGCGGGCTGGGCTACGGGTATTTTTCTCCAGGGAACCCGCACCCCCGACGGTCAGATTACCGATCCCAAGCTAGGCGCAGCCCTGATCGCCGCCAAGGTTAATGCCCCCCTGCTGCCGGTGAGTCTCTGGGGTACGGAGGCGATCGAACAGCCGGGATCAATCTGGCCGCGATCGGTGCCGGTGACTGTGCGCATTGGTCCCCTTATCCCCCCGCCGACCTCCTCAGCGCGATCGGTCCTGGAAGACCTGACCCAGCAGTGTGCAGCGACGATCAATGACCTTCATCGTTTGGGTCGCTAGGTCTAGGATTCAGCCGACTATGATACGCTACGGTATACGATCCATCCCCTGTCGAGGCGGGTTTCAGGCCAAGGCTCGCCAGACCTGAGCACCCTGGTAAACCTGCTGCCAAGCAGCCATTGGATCGTGATTCCCAGGGGATGAGGAGTTAAACCGGTGAGACTGATTGACTGGGTGGGCCTAATTTTTCTGGGGATTGCCCTCATCATCCTGTGGCAGTTCCGACAGATTTTGTTGCTAATCTTTACCGCTGTGGTGTTGGCTACTGCCCTCAATAGCCTCGTGCGCTGGATTACTAACCGCTTTCAGCTTCAGCGAGGTAAAGCGGTCCTTGTGGCCATGCTGATCGTGTTGTTGGCGACCGTCTTATTTGTCGGCTTGGTGATGCCCCCCTTCATCCAGCAATTCCAACAACTGCTGCAGCTTGTTCCGGTGGGCTTTACCCGGTTCTCCGTCTGGCTCGATCGCCTGCTCAAGGACCCCCCCGACTGGATCTTGCAACAAAATCTCCAACTGCCCCGGCTCGGTGACCTTTCCCAACAGACCTGGGCCTTGGGCAAGGAACTCTTTGGTAACCTGTTTACCTTCCTCAATAACTCCCTGGGAGTTTTGCTGCAACTGCTGTTGGTGCTCGTACTCACGATTATGATCCTGGCCGATCCCTTGGCCTATCGGCGTTTAGCTGTGCGGCTGATGCCTTCCTTCTACCGGCGGCGCACCGACGAGATCATGAGCCGTTGTGAAATCGCCCTCTTAAGTTGGTTAGGGGGGGTGTCGTTCAATTCCATCTTTGTGGCCACCCTGTGCGCGATCGGCCTCCTGGTACTACAGGTGCGCTTTGTGTTTGCCCATGCTCTGCTGGCGGGGGTGTTTAACTTTGTCCCCAATATTGGTCCGACGGTCAGTGGGGTGTTTCCGGTTGCCGTCGCCTTGCTGGACTCGCCGGGTAAAGCCCTCGCCGTTGTCATCCTGTATGTGGTGGTGCAAAACCTGGAAAGCTACTGGTTTAGCCCGATGGTGATGCAGAAGCAGGTTTCCCTGTTGCCAGCGGCCACCTTGATCGCCCAAATCTTTTTCGCTACCTTTTTTGGCCTCCTGGGGCTGATCTTGGCCCTTCCCCTAGCGGTCGTGGTCAAAATCTGGGTGGAGGAAGCTTTCATTAAGGATTTTTTGGACTACTGGTCGGGCAGTTTACCCTCCGAGCATGCCCGCGCCGCCCGCGAGCCGGATGCCGTCACCGGATTACCTGCCACGCCTGCCGCGATCCCGGAGCCCTCCTTGCCGTCTGCCCATGAATCGATGCTAGACGAGACTAGCTCCGGCGATCGCTCCCAGCAGGAAACCCCTTAAGGGAATCCCCATAAAATCAATACCCCGGCGTCACCTGCCAAACCGGAGTCATGGCCCAGCTTTAGGGGAGGTAGGAGTGGGGTGAATAAGAATAGGGCGGGGCGGTAACCGTGTCTAGCATAACAGGATGCCCAAAACCACCTTCCCTGGCGTCAAATTGGCCTTAAAGCAGAGAGCAGTCAATCAGGCTGTCCCTACAGCCGTTCCCTTCCTAATGAAGTACTGTCAAGCCTTGTAAACAAGGGGCTTAAGCCCCTTGTTGATCACCGCCTTGGCAATGGCCTAATGGGCGTGACGACCGCTATAAAACATCTTCTAAAACAAGCTTTTCTCCAGCGCCACCTTCACCGGACTCACCTTCCAGATCTCACGACAGTAATCACTAATCGAACGATCGGATGAGAACTTGCCCATCCGCGCTGAATTGAGGATTGACATCCGCGTCCAATGTTCCCGATCGCGGTAGGCTTCGCTCACCCGCTCCTGGCAATCCACATAGAACCGATAGTCCGCCAGCAACAGATAGGTATCCCAGTTCAATAACGACTCCAATAGAGGTTGGAAGAGGTTGCGATCACCCCGCGAGAACTCACCCGACGCAATGCGATCGATCACCTCCTTCAGCTCCCAATCGCTGTGGTAGTAGTGCCAGGGATCGTACCCACTGCCGCGTAGGGCATAGACATCCTGGGCGGTAAGACCAAATAGGAAGAAGTTTTCCGCCCCGACTTCCTCCCGGATTTCGACGTTGGCCCCATCCAAGGTCCCGATCGTCAGGGCACCATTAAGGGCGAATTTCATATTCCCAGTCCCGGAGGCTTCCTTCCCTGCCGTCGAAATTTGCTCGGACAAATCCGCCGCCGGGTAAACCCGCTGGGCAAACTTGACACTGTAGTTTTCCAGGAACACCACCTTCAGGCGATCGCGCACATCCGGGTCATTATTCACCACCTCACCGATCGACGTAATCAGCTTAATGATCAACTTGGCAATGAAATAACCGGGAGCCGCCTTGCCGCCAAAGATGAAGGTGCGGGGGGTGATGTCGATGTTGGGATTGCGCTTAATCCGGTTATAGAGCGTGACAATGTGCATCGCATTCAGGTGTTGGCGCTTGTATTCGTGAAACCGCTTGGCCTGAATATCAAAAATCGAATAGGGATCGACGGTGATGCCATTATGTTGCTTAATGTAGGCAGCCAATTCCTCCTTAATCGCGTGTTTGGTTTTCCACCACTCCTCCCGGAAACTGGCATCCTCCACATAGGGTTCCAGTTGCTTGAGATCATCTAGCTTACGCACCCAATTGTCGCCAATTTTGCTGGTAATCAACTTGGACAGGCGGGGATTACTCAACAACACGAACCGGCGGGGCGTCACACCATTGGTCTTGTTCTGGAACTTCTCCGGATACATTTCGTAGAAGTCGCGCAGCACATCCTGCTTGAGCAACTCGGTATGCAACGCGGCCACGCCGTTAATCGCATGACTCCCCACACAAGCCAAGTGGGCCATCCGCACCCGGCGACCATTGTTCTCATCGATCAACGACATACGGGCAAGGCGATCGTTGTCGTGGGGGAACTTGGCGCGGATCGCATCCAGGAAGTGGTGATTAATCTCGTAGATAATCTCCAAGTGCCGGGGTAGCATTTGCTCAAACATGGCCAGATCCCAGCATTCCAAAGCTTCAGGTAAGAGGGTGTGATTGGTATACGCAAAACTATTTTGGGTAATCTGCCATGCATGATCCCAGGGGATGCCCCGCTCGTCCACCAGCAGCCGCATGAGTTCCGCCACGGCGATCGATGGGTGGGTATCATTGAGTTGGATCGTGAACTTCTTGGCGAAATCAGTAATGGGGACCTGTTGCTGTTCGAGAATGCGCAGCATATCCTGGAGCGAACAGGAGACAAAGAAAATCTGCTGCGCCAGCCGCAACTGCTTGCCCTGAGACAGGTTGTCGTTGGGATAAAGCACCTTGGACAGGTTTTCCGACGTTACCTTGTCGTAGACGGCGCCCAGGTAGTCCCCAGAGTTAAAGGCTTCAAAGTCAAAGGATTCCGGGGCCTCCGCTGACCAGAGCCGCAGGGTATTGCAATTATTGGTCTTATAGCCCAGGAGTGGCGTATCGTAGGGCACGCCCTTCACAACTTCGTAGGGCACCCATCGCACCCGCCGTTGGCCGTGTTCATCGGTATAGGTTTCCGTGTGGCCCCCCAGTTTCACTTCGACCGCCCATTCCGGACGGGCCAGTTCCCACGGGTTGCCCCGGCTGAGCCATTTGTCGGTGATTTCCACCTGCCAGCCATCGCGAATGCCTTGGGAGAAGATCCCAAATTCGTAGCGGATGCCGTAGCCGATCGCCGGAATTTCCAAGGTGGCGAGGGAGTCGAGGAAACAGGCAGCGAGCCGACCAAGGCCCCCATTGCCCAGACCCGGTTCATCTTCCTGTTCCAGCAGTTCGTCCAGATCCAGGCCCAATTCTTCAACGGCCTGCTTCACTTCATCGTAGATGCCCAGATTGATCAGGTTATTCCCCAGTTGCGGCCCCATCAAAAACTCTGCTGAGAGGTAGGCTACCGTTCGGGAAGCGTTGTCGGTATAGGTGGCGGCAGTGCTGAGCCAGCGCTGCAACAGGCGATCGCGCACAGTATAGGCGAGGGCCATGTAGTAGTCATTTTTCGAGGCCAGCCGGGGGAACTTCCCCTGAATGTAAAACAGATTATCGAGAAAGGCTCGCTTGAGCGTTTCAATACTTAACCCTGTCCGGTCATCTTCCACCCGGATGTCTGCCAGTGCAGGATTACGAGCAATTTGCATAGTACCGTTTCCCTTGTGCAATCTCAAACCAAATAACTTCTTCATGACGACTCTTCCCTCTATACGGTTACCCCACGGTGTCCCTTGGGTGTGGCCCCAGACAGGTTAAGTCGCCGCAGACATAACCGTGGCGGTTAAACAAGAGCGACCACTGCTCTCCAGATGAGTATCGCCTATCCTCCCCGATACCCTAGTGGGCAAATATCGCCATCAAACCATTCAAACGTCGGGAAATCAAAGGGTTGATAGCGATCGCTACAGTTTTGTTTTTTTATAAGGAATTTGCGAAAAAACTTTATGTTTGCCCCGTTGGCCAATCCTACCGCTGCGACCGTTTCCAGGCACCCAGCATTGGCGGGGACTGTCTGACAGCAGCCAGGCTATGTTAGCGGCTTTTGTCGCATGGCAGCCTCTAGAGAACCGAGGGGGAGGCGGCTGACGACAGCAGCCAGAAGGCAATCCCCATGCCCAGGCTACCCGCCAACATCCCATAGGCCAGCGTGGGCAGGAGGACCCGGCGTAGCAATCGCCCTTCGCATCCAGCCAACCCGACACTGGCCTCCGCCGCCACCATCGTTACGCTATTGATGCTATTGCCAGCGGCGGCCCCGGCACATTGCAACCCCAGGATCATGGCGGGGGAAAAGCCCCCTTGGGTGGCCACACCAAATTGGACGAGGGCAAACATCATATTGCTCACGGTCACGCTGCCGCCAACAAAGGTACCCAGTAGCCCCAGCCAGGGGGCAAACCAGGGCCACAGATCACCCACCAGGGTTGTCAAACCCGCCGCTAGGGTCAGAGGCATACTGGCCAGATCCGCCCCATTGGTACCCGTATTGATAAACACCCGCGCGGTGAGGATCGCCCCCCCTAGGGCGAGGGCGGTTTTACGGAGGATGGGCACGACCTCCGCGATCGCCCGTTGCATGGCCTTCGGGGGTATCCGGTGGAGGTAAACCGTCAAAGCCACCACGACCAGAAAGATCGTGGGGGGGAGAAACAGGGGTTGGGTGGTGACCGTCAGGTCGGTTCCCAGGATATTCGACCAGGTGAGGGTAACACTTTGGAGCCAATGGCGCAGGGGTAGAAACCGCAGACGCGTGAGCAGCAGGCCGAATCCCAGGAGACCATAGGGTAACCAGGCGCGTTGGGCTGATAAGGGCGGTGGCGCGATCGTTGCTGGAGCCGCCGGAGAGCTTAGGGGGGAGGCTTGCCAAGCGTCCGGCCATTGGGCGGGCGGCGGAAAGTCCCAGCGCGTGGGGGGCAGCAACCAACCGCGACGGGCAACGGGGATCACCAAGCTCAACCCCACAATCCCGCCAATCAAGGTGGGAAATTCGGGACCTAGCCAGAGGGCCGTTAAGGTATAGGGCACGGTAAACGCCGCCCCGGCAAAGAGGGCAAATTTCCAAGCGGATAGTCCCGCGATCGCCGATCGCCACGGGCTTTGCGCCCGGTCACCAAACTGGGCTGTCACCACCCCAATCAGCATCAGGGGCACCAGCGTTCCGACCAAACCATTAAACAGACCGGCCCACTGGCCCACGATCGCCAAGGCTTCCGCCTGGGTGAGTCCCTGGGTTTGTAGTAATTGCTGGACGGCGGGAACATCGGCCAACCCCAGATCAATCCCAATCAGGATCGGGGTGCCGACGGCCCCAAAACTGGCGGGGGTACTCTGAATCAGTAACAGGGTGATCACAGCGGCCAGGGCCGGAAACCCGATCGCCACCAACAGGGGCGCTGTAATCACAGCGGGGGAGCCAAACCCAGCCGCCCCCTCAATGAAACTGCCAAACAACCAGGCAATAATAATCATCTGCACCCGGCGATCGCGGGAGATATCCAGCAAACTTTGGCGAATGGCGGCGATCGCCCCGGACACCTGCAACGTATTCAGCAGCAAAATGGCCCCAAACACGATATACAAAATCTCTGCCGTAGCGACGATCCCCTTCAAACTCGCAGCGGCAACCCACGCCCAAGGGACTCGCCACACCCCCAGCGCGATGCCAACCGTGACCAGATAGGTGATCGGCATGACTTGATTGGCCGGACGCTTGGCCACAACCAAAAGACTAAAGACGGTCGCGATCGGCAACAACGCGACTAGGGCATAGAGCAAGCGCATACGGAAGGAGATGGGATCAGGACTACGGCATCCTGAAGATCAACACCGACCCTACTGTACAGCCCCCCAGTCAGCTTTACCGAGTGTCTAAATACCAAACGCCAACGCCAAGCCAGCCCCGATCTGCCGAGGTCACTACTCACAATAGGTCACTACTCACAAACTGCAATGCCTCAGGTGCAACTTCCTTCACGATCCCCAAGAGGTTGCCCGTCTCAGCGATCTGGATAATGGTGGCGGCGAAGGTGGTGACTCGGAAGTCAAGGGTGCGGGGGGCATTGGGTGGATAGGGACCATCCGTGGCGTAATCCCGCGCATCGCCGACGGTGAGGAAGCGCTGGGTCAAGATCAGATCAGCGGCGGTGAGGCCCCCGGTGAGGCCAATGCGATCGCCCTCCTCGACTCGATAATCCATAATGATGTCGGCGGGTACCTCATCGACACGGGCAAAGATAGCGCCGTTGAGGATCAGATCGGGAGTGCCCAGAATTTGCGGCGGGGCAGCGGTATCGTGGCGCAGGACAAACACATCGGCTCCAACGCCGCCCCAGAGGCTATCCACATCCAGATCGCCGATGAGGGTGTCGTCACCGTCATCCCCGACGATCGCATCTCGGTCTTTTCCCCCCCGCAGGAGGTCGTCGCCTTTACCCCCAAACAGGTAATCAGGATCGAATCCCCCTAGGAGCGTATCATTGCCGTCATTGCCATAGAGGACATCAAAGCCAGCCTCGCCGTAGAGGACATCGTTGCCAGAACCGCCCTCTAGTTTGTCGTAACCTTCACGACCATAGAGCCAGTCATCTCCGCCTAGACCACTCAAGGTATCGGCCAGATTGGTCCCTATTAAGATGTCATCACCGGGAGTCCCTTCGAGGGTGATACCGGAGTCATGGGGGGCGATCGTGAGGCTGTCCATAACACATGCAGGGTTGAGTACAGTGCTATTGTGGCATTCAAGCCCAAGCATTGTCCTCCCAATCTGGGGTTGCAGGTGCTCACTGCTGACACCAGTGGGGCCAGAAACCTGGCCCCTGCCCCTGCTTGGTCACCTCGGGGAAAAAAGGCCCGCCGCCGCTGTTAGGCGGAGGGAACCAATGTCGTTGGGGTCAGGTGCGCCCAGGCAACTGGCAAACAGGCTTGGCAGATGGCTGCAATGTGACGATGATCGGTGCCACAACAGCCGCCTAATACGTTGATATGGGGTAAACGGCTGAGCAAATGGCGATATTGATGACCCAATTCTTCGGGATTCCCGTCATCGAGAGTTTCTGATTCATTTAATTCGGCATGGCTTTTCTGCGATGCGTTGGCACGAATTCCCCGAATACGGGTTAACCACGGTTCGTTGTTAGCCAGAGCCGCAGCAAAATGGGTTGGGTGGGCGCAGTTGAGCATGTAATAGGCTGGAGCCTGATCGGTCGCTTCGTCAATTTGGACGATCACGTCCTTCAAGCTTTGTCCGGTCGGTAAGTTACCATCGGTTTCCACCGTTAAGGAAATCACCACAGGCATCTCCAGGGCTTGGGCGGCCCGGGCAATCCCGATCGCTTCTTCGGCATAGTTCATCGTGATGGCAGTGACCAGGTCTGCATCGGCATCGCGGAAGGCGGCAATCTGGGGGCGGTGATAGTTGGCGGCTTCCTCGGCGGTCATGGCATTATCGGCAATATAGCCATCGCCACGGGGACCTAGGCAACCACTGATCACTATTGGCGTTTGTTCGGTTTCGGTGTCTCGGCGTAGATCATGGAGAAGGGCGATCGCCCGCCGATTCATCTCCGTTAGGGCGGTGCTGGAATACCCTAGCCGTGTACCCCAGTCGGGATTGGCTCGCCAAGTAGCACTTTCCAAAATAAAGCCAACCTGGTGGTGTTGAGCGATCTTGATATAGGTGTGAAAATAGCGCTCGATCGTGCGATACCCCGCTTCACTCTTCAGCAAATTAAAGGCAGCAAAATCTGGCAAGTCGAGTCCTTCATGGAAAATGAGAGTTGTTTCCATGCCACCATCGGTGAGGAAAAGCTGATTAGATAGCTGGGGCAAATGGTGACGATACTTAGCCATTGTCGTTCTCCAGTTTTGATGAAAAATGATGGGATGACTACAGCCGTTCCCTCCCTAATGAAATACGGTCAAGCCTTGTGAACAAGGGGTTTAAGCCCCTTGCCTGTACCTCACCAAGTATGGAAGGGCTGTATCTGAAATGCGAAGCTCAATTGAGAAACTGCGATCGTGCATTCATTGTGGATGGCGCAACATGGGGAAAATAGTTGGCGAGTGGCCAGCCTGAATCGTACCGATCACCTCAAAGCCGTGTCGTTGATAAAAGGATACGGTCCCCAGATGAGAAGCTTCGAGATAGGCGGGCAGTTGATCGCGATCGCAGTGATTCAGAATGTATCGCATCAACGCCGAACCATAGCCTTGTCCCTGTTGTGTCGGTTCAATTCCAATCAGGGGTAAATACCAATGGGGGGACTTGGGGTGGTAGGCATCCATTTGCTCAAATACGTCAAACACATCGGTCTGTTCCGACTCGAACACACTGCGTTGAATTAGCTCGATGACTCCCTCAACATCGGGTTCAACCCCAGGGGCAAACCACAGTGCGGCTCCTGAGTAGCCATCAATGCAGTAGGCGGTTTCTTGAGTAAATGCTTGGCCGCCAAATGCCTGTACAAATTGGGGGAAATAGGCCAGATATTGATGGGGATCAGGATACAGCCAACGAACTGCTGGATCGCCACTAAAGGCTAAAACCATTGTGGCAATGACATATTTTTGTTCACTGCTTCTTGCCGTTCTAACCGGGGGAGTGATGTGTGCGATCGCGGGTGGGGAGTACGGTTGTTGCGTAACCGCCGAGTGGCTGGGGGTGGGGTAGCGCTTGACAGGTGTGGTGACCATTAGTTCCTCCGATACCGTTGCTGGTTTTTACATCTGAACTAACGGTAACGAGGGCCGCGATCCTAAACCGTTCTCAAAACGATCCGCGATCGTTCCCAGGCTGACTCTAGGCTGTATTACGGTTGACGGGTAATCTGGGGAGTTATGGCCTGATCATCAGGGCCGACCAGATCCGATCGAAAGGCACACCAATACGGTGTTGGACTTCTCGAATGGACTCAGTATCGGGGGCATTTAATTCGCAAATTAAACGGGTACGATCGCGTGACAGGTAGGACTGAATCCACTCAATCCCCCGTTCGGCATAGCAACTCAACGTTTTATGACTGAGTGCCACTAATTCCGTCTCCCCGATCGGTGCATAGGTCCCTTCCATGACCTTGAGCAGGTTGGCTTGAGGTTGGGGTTGCCGGCCTTCTGGGGTAAGCCATTCACCATGCCAGATCCGACTAAAGAATCCGCCCCCTTTACGATAGGATTCCCGCACGGATTCCGCATCCGGTGCTTCAAAGGTACAAATCATGCGCAGGCGATCGCTCGACAGCAGGGAATACCGCCAAGTCGCATTCCGTTCCGCTAAACACCCCAACACCCTCAGATCCGTATCGGTGGGATTTTCCGGTGTTAGCGGTATTGTTGCCAGAGTTTCTACAACCACGATCGCCATACAGTTACCCTGAATCAGGTTGTTAATTGACGGACATTCACGTTTGGGCAGCCGGTCGATAACACACAGGGTATCGTGAAAAGCGGCGGGCTGGGTCTGGCTACAGCTTGCATCAGAATCGGAGACGATGCCTGCTCTGACAATGGGCGGCAAGGATGGGGACTTGAGGAGGGGTGAGAGATCACACGGATGCAAGGACAACAGATGTTGGCGGTAGGGCAGCAATTGGCCTGGGTGGTCGATCGCTGGGTTCCAGAGTGCCAAGGATGCAAGTATTTTGCTTGGGGAGCAGCCAGGTTATCCTCACCAACCGCGTATTTAGAACTAGCGAATGGCCATAAACTCTACCTGGGGCACGAGGGGATCACGCACGATACCAACGCCCGCAAAGCCCCAGCGATCGATCAGCGACCGAAGCTGAAGCGAGGAAATCCCCTCCACCCCAAAGCGATCGCGCAAATCTGGTGCATGGACGCTGACATAACTCAAGGCCTCAAAGTGCTCCTGGAACAGTAACAAAAAGCTGGCCAAGGTTGGCGGGGGCAAGTCCTCCTTCGTCATTGCCTCGGGGGCTGAACTTTCTAGGCGAGCCGTTAAATAACGGCCATCCTGCTGCGATCGCAGGACATAATACGTGGTCAGTTGCATAGCCATCCTCAAGCATTCAGCAGTTAGCGCATCACCCCCATCGTATTGCGCCAAGAGAGTTCCTTACACAGCATTTCCAGTGCCCGCTGTTCCGATCCCTGGAATAATTGGCGATCGGCCAAATCATCCAAGACCTGTTGGGTCAAATGGGTCGCAAAACTACCGCCATACCGTAATAACAGGCTGTAGTAACAAAATTGGGGTTGCCGGTTTGCATTCAAGTGAAACTGGTGAATTTCTGCCGCCGTCATCCGGACAACAGGCGTATTGACAGGCACCACCATGTGGGGAATTCCGTGCTGGCCATAGGGCTGATCGGCTTGCGTCACCAGCGTACCGATGAGAACCACCCCCAGCAACGTTCGCGTTTCCTGAATTAAATCCGGCGTGAACAAGGGATCAGGCTCACTGGATAACCGTGGCCCCATATTTAAGAACATGGGATTAAACAGTTGGGAGTTATAAACAATGCCAACCGCCCAATGGCGACCCTCCCGATCTTCAAACTTCACAAATGAACCAAAGCCATAGTCCTCGGGTTGGGGTGGCTCGGCAACGCCAAAGCTATCGTCAACTTCTACTAAATAATCACAATGGGAATTAGATTTGACGACTTTCCCCAACCGCATTGACTTCCTCCATAACCCCTTGCCGCCAGCTTTAATGGATACAATCGGCAATTCGTTCTAGTAGAATCTTACCACCGCGTGAGGTGCCCGTATAGAGACTACAGAAAAAAGGCAAACATCCCGCCGGAACGCGGACTAATAACTCATCAGAGGGAATATTGTGCACATTGGCAACGACTTCATCTCGTGATAGCCAATAATATTCGCGAATATCTCCCCGCAGGGCTGCTCCAATCTGCTTTTCAACCCGGTGTAACCAACCAATCGCTTCACCAAAGTCACACCAGCACTCTATCCCGCTGCGGGAGGCTACACTAAACTGCTGCCAAATTTTCTGTTGGACGCTGAAGCCAAAATGGCCCTGGCTGTAGGTTACCCACAGGCGATCGAGGGTTTGCAAATCTGTGCAAGGGAAGGCCGCTAAATCATCAAAAGTTAGGTATTCCCCCCGATCGTGGCCCATCACACGTAACATCACCGCGTGGGTTTGGCTATCCGCCGTCAGCCAGTCTCCCGCTGCCAGGGATTGTTCCAAAGGTTGATAGTCTACCCCTGCTGTTGCCGCCAGCGTGTCTGTGAGTGCTAGGGGGGCAGCGGGGGGGCGAGGGGTAGCCAGAATGCTTGTCGGGATGAGAGGTTTGGGAACAACGGGTGGCTCCGGACGGTGGGATGGGGTGGGGGGCGTCAACCATTGGGATATCGGGGTGTCCTTGGCCGCCGGGGCGATCCGTTGGGGTGGCGTGTGGGAAGACCGGGCACGATCGCCCACGGGTGGCAGCGGACGATCACGCGGCGGGCTAGCGGATGGCGAGGCCGTGAGCAACTGTAAGTGGCGTAGGACCTCAGTCGCGGTTTGATAGCGGCAGCGCAGGGGGCGGGCCACCAGCTTGTCGAGAATCCGACCGAGGCCAGGGTTGATGGGATGGGAAAGATAATCGCGCCAAACCCAGCGATCGTCAGCGAAGGAAAACAGATCAAACGGCTCAACCAGGGTGAGCAGGTGCAGACACGTCACCCCCAAGCTATACAAATCACTGGCAAACGTGGCTTTTCCCCCCACCTGCTCCGGCGCGGCATAGGCGGCACTCCCAATGACGGTACCGGTTTGGGCTAATGTCAACGGTGTGGCATATTTAGCAGCACCAAAATCAACTAGGACATAGCTATCGGTGGCCGATCGCCAAATAATATTATCCGGCTTAATATCGCGGTGAATAACCTGACGATCGTGCAGGAATTGCAATACGGGCAGCAGGGCGTTGAGGACATCGAGAATGCGGCTTTGGTCAAAGGCATCACCCGTCGCGATCAGGGCGGCTAGGGTTTCCCCTTCGATAAACTCCTGAACCAGATAGTGTTGATCACTGACCACAAAATAGGCCAATAGGTCCGGGATTTGGGGATGATGCCCTAGGGCTTCCAATTGCTGGGCTTCTTGCCGGAAAAAGGCGATAGCTTTTGAGCGACTATCGGGGTTGGGACTACGGGGAAAAAATTGTTTAATGACGCACAGCGGTTGGGAGGGCTTATCCATATCCACCGCCAATAGGGTGCGGCCAAAACCGCCCTGGCCAATCACCCGCATTGCCCGATAGCGCGATCGCAGGAGGAGCGGGCTACCACAGGTCCGACAGACCTGGGCATCCTCGGCATCGGCGTTTTCGGGACATTGGCAACTAGGATTCAGACAATAACTCATGTGCCAGCCGTTATGTAAATTATCCGGCTACTTTGAGTATAAGGAGTCCGCGTATAATGTGTATAAAGAGATGCGCCTGAATCCGGGCCAATCCTCTCCCCCCGATCGTCGCCTTCAGGGCTTAGCGTGCCAGAGGCTTACCCACCGGGGTTGGGGTTAACAGAGCCTTGGAGGCAGACTCGCCCAGCCGGGAGAGTTGACGGGTAAACTGAAGATTCAGGAGGACGATCGCCAGCCCATGACTGAGGCCCGCGAAGCCCAGGGTCCCTCCCAGGATATTTTCAGCCGCTACCCAGGGGAAGGCGGTGAACAGCCAGAAGGGGGCACCGGCATAGGAACTGGGGAGTATGCCCAAAAATCCCAAGATAATCGGTGGCATCGTAATAGCCAGGACAATGAGGCTGGCGGCCCAAACAGTACGACGGGGCGAAGCCGAAAGCAGGCAGAGTTGGACGATCGCGGCATAGATCAGCAAGATACTCAAGGCAAATGCGGTGCCTAGCAGGGCTGCTCCTTGAGTCTTGGGGGCATCCGTGGCAAAGGTGAACCCAATCCAGGGCAATTGCACGATTGCGAAGATCATGACATTGACGGCGATCGCCAGAAAAGCAGGGCTTTTCTCACCCCAGATGAATTCCTTAAGCCACTGACGCAACCAAGCCGGGCGATCGGAACGCCGGATATACCGATACCGCGCCCACTCGATCAAGGACGATCGCTGGGGAGTTAGGGCCGCGATCAGGAATAATCCCAGTATGAGATTCAAGATCAACATATAAATCCAGGCCATCTCCGTTCGATAACGATTGGCCTCGATACTTTCCTGTAAAATAAATCCTAACATGATCAATTGCAAAATAGCGGTCAACGCATAACTTTGCGCCTTCGTTAAAATCGTTGTATTCACTGCGCGAAAACGTCGCCTTAAGACGCGCCACACCCAAATTGTACCAATCCCATACAAGACCAGAGTGAATAGGGTAATTCCAATCGTCGTTAAGCCGATCGGTAGATAGAACCAGGTTAGATCGGATAATTGAAAATTATTTCCGTAGGGCAGCATTCCACTACTTTCGATGCCAGGAATTAAGGTGGTTGGGAAAAGAATTCGAGGCCAAGCCGCGAAGTTATTAATTTCAGCACCTCCCGTATTCATGAGCGTATAGCTGAACAAAGCCATAGATAACGTTCCACTGCCCAGCCAAGCCTGCAAACTCCCTAGCCAAGTGGTTACTAACCCAAATAACAGAGATAAACTGAAGAAAAATAAACAACTGCCAGCGACAATACTGTAATAGCAAATCAGAATGATGGGAGATAAACCAGCGGCCAGCCCCGCATAGATCGATAGGGGTATCGTTAATAGGAGCATTAAATAAAATAATACTGGTACGCCCAATAGCTTTCCCCACAGGATCGTTTCAGCCGACTGGGGACTCAGGCGAATAAAATTCAGGGTGCCTAGTCGTTCCTCCTTCGATAAATCATGGATGATGAGATAGCTACCACTGACCAATAGGATGCAAAGCGAAGCAATACTGATCAAAATAAATAAATCTTGCCACCACAGGGGCCAGTTGATAAGAAAAGACCGATCCGCACCGATCAGGCAATTTGGAGCGGAGTAGGGATAATTGCGCGATCCGGTACAATAGACATTTTGAACATTAACAAACTTATGGATCGAAGGCAATCGCCCCAGTTGAAATAAAAACAATAGGAGTTGGCCGAACAGGGAAAGGCTGATCGCGATCGCCAAATTGCGCAGATTTAAGCGCCCCTTGAGTTCGCGTAGTAGTTGGGGATTCCAGTTGCCAAGACGATCAAAATAAACCGCAAACATTAGGCATAACCTCTAGCTAGGAAGTAAATTTTAGGTCGATATTCCCGTGGGGTAGGCATCTTGCCTACCAGTGTCGAAACACAAATTGCCAACTTAAACCTCCCGTGGAGTCGGCTCCCACCTGCTAGTGTCAAAATAGTATTTTGAATGTTGAATTTCATCCAGCCACTGCTGCACAACTAGAATACTGATCCCCCCAGGGGCCTCAAGAAGCCTGCTTGTGGCCGAGTTTCAGGAAAATTGCTTCCAGATCCTCCTGCTCCAGGCGAAACTCCGCGATCGGCAAGCCCGCCTCAACCAACTGACGGAGGAGCGCAGCCGCAGCAGCGGGTCCCCCAGTAAAGTGGACCTGGACAGTCGTTACCGTTTGCCCCGCCGCGACTGATTCCGCTGCTCCCCCCCTGAGAAATCGCGACGCTGTATCCGGTAACGGTGCGATCGTGGCTACCGCCGCGTGGTTGCGCAGTTCCGATTGGAGTGCGTCGAGACTCCCCAGACTGGCAATAATCAATCGTTGCTGGCTCCATCGCTGATAAAGCTCAGCCAAGGGCGCACTTTCCACTAAAAAGCCGAATTCCATAACCCCGATCGTCGTACATAACTCAGCTAAATCGCTGAGGACATGGGACGAAATTAAAATTGTCATCCCAGCTTCCCGCAGGGCCTTGATTAAATCCCGGAAGTGCAGACGGGCGATCGGGTCTAGACCCGATACTGGCTCATCCAACAGCAAGAGCAACGGCTGGTGAATAATTGTGCGGGCCAGACTGAGGCGTTGACGCATCCCACGGGAGAGGGTTGTAATCTGACTATGGCGTTTGCCCGTCAACTGGACCAGTTCCAAAACTTCGTGCAGCCGTTGGTTCCGACGGGGTTGCTGTAAATCATAGAGACGGGCAAAGTAGTCGAGATAGTCCCAAACCGTGAGATCGTCATACAGGGGATAGTCATCCGGCAAGTACCCAATCCGTCGCTTCAGCGCCAGGTTATGCTCATCCTGTTCTAGGCGCTGTCCAAAGATATGGATTTCCCCCAGGGTCGGGGTTTCTGCCGTCGCCAGTAGCCGAATGAGGGTTGTCTTCCCCGCGCCGTTGGGGCCAATCAAGCCATACACCTCACCCGCACTCACCGTGAGATCAATGTCGCTGACGGCTCGGTAGCGATGGGTCTGGGGAGTTCCCCGGTGAAGGCTCCGGGTTGGGGTGGGTGCATCAAACTCCTTGGTTAGGCCCTGGGTTTGAATCGCCAATTCTTGGATCATGGGGGTTACGAGGCAATGGGATGACAGGGGCAAGTATGCCAACGATCGATACACCATACACCCCCCAACAACCGTTCCATTGTTCTCTGGGGAGCGCTTTGATTCAGTCTAGCCCTGGGCTTTGGTATACTTCATCAGCTTTAGGATAGATTCCGGCCAGCATGATTCGCTACCCGCAGTGGGACCGACAAACACGTAGGACACTCTCCTGCCAAAGGGGATTAGCCGACAACCGCGATCGCTCTACAGCACTTCCATAATTTGGTGAGGGACAAACAAAGGGCTTAAGTCCCTTGTCTACAAGGCTTGACAGTACTTCATGAGCGGGGAAACGGCTGTATTCCTCCTCGCACACGCGATCAAGGGTAGCGTGTCCAATGTTAAGTAATGGATTCATCCTAGACGTGGTGAAGTCCTAGGGTTTCATATTCCAGGCTGCCATATACTAAAAGCCTAATACTAAAGCCTAGCGTTACAAGAGATTCTAGACTTGCTTTTTTGTCCTAGCGATTGCCCAAAACTGTGATTTTTAAGCCTGACTTACGCCTATTGCTAACCTTGGGGTGGCTCATCTATCCCTGGCCGATCGCTGCCCAACCCGCGTTGCTGCCCGACGCAGCGCTTGCCCCTCGCGCCGATCACTGTCGTCCCAGCATTGATCCGCGCCAACCGCAATACATTGTTGGCTATGGCAGTTTGATGGCAACCGCATCGAAGGAGCAAACGGCCCCAACAGCAGGGGAAAACTTACCCATTATGGTGACCGGCTTTGAACGGGGTTGGTTTATTCGGGGTTCCAGCTACAGCCCCACCACCTATCTCGGTGCGATGGCGAACCCGCGTGCCCAAATGAATGCGGTAATCTACCGGTTACCCCTAGCGTCAGAGTTAGCAGCAACGGATCGGCGTGAGAGTGGGTATTGTCGGGTGCTGGTTGATGCACGACAAATCGAAATGCTCGATCGCTCGGTAACGCCACAGGGGCAAATTTGGATGTATACCGTGCAGCCAGATAAGGCCATTGCCCCCAATGCCGATTTCCCGATCGTGCAAAGTTATGTCGATATCATGCTGGGGGGGTGTTTAGAAATTGAGAAAAATTTTGCGATCGAGCAATTTGCAGAAATGTGTGTGACCACGACCACGGGCTGGTCGCAGCACTGGGTAAACGATCGTATCTATCCCCGGCGTCCGTTTATTCACCAACCGCGATCGCGCGAAATCGATCAGCTACTGGAAGCCACGATTCCTGAACTATTGAAGTCCCGAAAAATTGAGTAGACCCAACAACACCGCTGGCTAGCCTTAGAGGGTGTTTGAAAAGTCCAGAAATCAGTCGTTTTGGCGACTTCAATCGCCACTACAAACGCCAAGCAACCCTTAGGACAGCCAAACGTCAGGGTTTGTAGTCGCGGTTTTAACCGCGCTCCCCCTTTTAAAACAGCCTCTTATGTGAATCGGCTGGCCCAACGCCCCTTACTCGTCTTCGCGGGTATCGTTGCGGGCATCAGGAGAACTGTTGTAAAGAGCATCTAGGCGTTCGCGGGCATCTTCCACCGACAGCGATCGCATCACCAACAGCGGCTCATTCACCACACGACCCGATTCGTCCAGCAGTTCCGGGTGGGGCGTGGGTTGCATTTGCCGGTTGGCCCCCCCGCCCGCGAAAGGATAGCCCAGGTGGGAATGGGTGCGACGAACTTCCGCCACGTTCAGGGTTAATAGATTGCGGAACAGGTTCACGATCGCGATCAAGGCCAACACAGTAAATGCCAGGATGTAAATGAGGTGTAGCATGACTTTCTCCCTTTCAGGCCAGTTGGCCCTGCGCCATTGAGAACTTAGAGTGGTATTCCAGTCTTAATAAAAAGCTTATCTAGAAAACTGACAAAAATCTGAGGATCGTGGTGGATGCTGGGTAGGCCAGTCCCCGGCGGCTTCTCCATCGCCCATTGCCCTAGGCTTCGGCGGGGGAATTGGCCGCCCGCTCTGCCCGCAAGCGAGTTGAAACCCGCCAACATTCCATCAATAGTTGATGCCAGGGCACTAGGACCGCCATTTCCACCCCCACGGTTCCCTGCGTCACAAGGAATAGGGACTTGGCCGTACTGACCTCCTGCTGGGCTTGCTTGACACGATCGAGTAGATCAGCTTGGGCCGCCGCTTCCAGAAAAGGAATATTCTCGCTTTCCAGTAAAGCCCGCGATCGGGCAAACCAGTCCTGGAAATCATTTAAAAGTGGCTCTAAAACGTTTTTCAACAGATCAGGGTCAGGGAGGCCAGATTTAAACATGATGATCTTATCGGGTCTAGACTCAAGGGTTGAGGTGTTTGGGCGGGTGTAAAGATCCCTATGCTAAGCTTAACGCAATTTACATTTTGTAACATTCTATGTGGGTGTAGATCCAGGGCACTAACCCTGAGCGGGACTGGGCTAGGGGGCAGGCGCGATCGTCGAAAGCGCTATACCATAGAGGCATTAAGGCCCAGTTTGTGAGTATTTTTTACCCGCGAGTCCATGTCTAGTTCAGAATCCCTGTCCCCAGTTGAGCCGTTGGCCGATGAGCAACCTGTCAAGGTACACTTACCCCGCACCAGCGAGTCGGAAACCCTGAAGAAGATTCGCCATACCACTTCCCACGTCATGGCGATGGCGGTGCAGAAGCTCTTCCCTAAGGCCCAAGTGACGATCGGCCCCTGGACTGAGACAGGCTTTTACTATGACTTTGACACGCCCGAACCCTTCAGCGAAGCGGATCTCAAGGCGATCAAAAAGGAAATGGAGCGGATCATCAAGAAAAAGCTGCCGGTGCTCCGGGAAGAGGTGACCCGGGCGGAAGCGCAACGGCGCATTGAAGCGATCGGGGAACCCTACAAACTTGAAATCCTGGACAGCATTCAGGAACCGATTACGATCTACCACCTGGGTGAAGAATGGTGGGATCTGTGTGCCGGTCCCCATGTGGAGAGTACCGCTGATTTGAACCCGAAGGCGATCGCCCTGGAATCCGTGGCAGGGGCCTACTGGCGTGGGGATGAAACCAAGGCCCAATTGCAGCGCATCTATGGCACCGCCTGGGAAACGCCGGAACAATTGGCCGAATACCAACGCCGTAAACAAGAAGCCCTGCGCCGTGATCACCGCAAATTAGGCCGCGAGTTGGGGCTGTTTATCTTTGCCGATCAGGTGGGACCGGGCTTGCCCCTGTGGACCCCTAAGGGGACGGTGCTGCGATCGACCCTGGAGGACTTCCTCAAGCAGGAGCAGATCAAGCGCGGTTACCTACCCGTCGTTACCCCCCACGTCGGTCGGGTAGAACTGTTCAAAACCTCTGGCCACTGGCAGAAGTATCGCGATGACCTGTTCCCGATGATGGGGGCCGATGAAGATGAGGGCTTTGTCCTCAAAGCGATGAACTGCCCCTTCCATGTGCAAATTTACAAATCCAGCCTGCGCTCCTACCGGGAATTGCCACTGCGCTTGGCGGAGTTTGGCACGGTCTATCGCTATGAGCAGTCGGGGGAACTGGGGGGCCTGACGCGGGTGCGCGGCTTTACCCAGGATGATGCCCACCTGTTTGTGACCCCGGAGCAGTTAGAGGATGAGTTCCTCAAGGTGGTAGATCTGATCCAGTCGGTGTTCAGCGCCCTGCATCTGACGAATTTCAAGGCCCGCCTCAGTTTCCGTGATCCGGATTCAGATAAATATATCGGCAGTGATGAAGCCTGGAACAAGGCCGAAAATGCTATCCGCCATGCCGTGCAAACCCTGGAGATGGACCACTTTGAGGGAATTGGGGAAGCCGCTTTCTATGGTCCCAAGCTAGATTTCATGGTGCAGGATGCCCTGGAACGGGAGTGGCAACTGGGGACGGTCCAGGTGGACTACAACCTGCCGGAACGCTTTGACCTGGAATACGTGGCCGAAGATGGGTCGCGCCAACGGCCCGTGATGATCCACCGGGCACCCTTTGGTTCGTTGGAACGCCTGATCGGGATTCTGATCGAGGAATATGCGGGGGATTTCCCCCTCTGGTTAGCGCCGCTGCAAATCCGGTTGTTGCCGGTGACGGATGAGCAATTGGCGTTCTGCCACGCGGTCGGCGATCGCTTCCGGGCAGCCGGGATTCGCGCTGAGGTCGATACCAGTGGGGAACGCCTAGGCAAGATGATCCGCAAGGCGGAAAAGGAAAAGGTGCCGGTGATGGCGGTCGTCGGGGCCAAGGAACGGGAAGCCAATGCCCTGAGTATTCGGACCCGGGCAGCCGGTGAATTGGGCGCGTTACCCGTGGATGAGGTGGGCGATCGCCTGCAAGCTGCGATTCGCGATCGGGGTGTGTTCTAGCGATTGATTTGCCTAAACAGGTGTTTGCCAACCAAGAGCGATTCCCCTTGCCCTAGAAGTGACGCTGCTTGGTGAGGGCAATGTCTAAGACACCCTGTGCTCCAAGAATCCCCGCGCCTTTAGGCCGGGGAGTTGTCAAGTAACGGGTTTGGCCTCTGCTGTACCAGAACCCACCACAATCCTTGGTATGCTCACAGCCACAGGGCTAGGCGCTATTATCAAGCGTCGGCAGTTAAAGCGGGTGTAGCCTAGGAAGAAATCTGCTGGGTCACGGCCCTACAAACCTGGCCATCCCTGACTCTAGGCGACGCCCACCCCCCTAAAGGCGATCGTCCTCTTCTTCCTCTGGCAGCGCGGGCTTATTCAACTCCTCCTTAAACCCGCGCAGGGTTTTACCCAGGGCGGCTCCGAACTCTGGGATCTTCTTCGGGCCGAAAATCAGGAGTGCGACTACGCCAATAATGACAATTTCTGGCCAACCCAAGCCAAACATAGGCAACCTCCCACAATGCGTTCTACCACTATAGGCGTTATTCCTACGGGTAACGATCGTAAGCGGGCGATCGAGTTTGCTGGTAGAGTCGATCGTAGCGGGTCAAGAGGTTTTGATATGATGCGACGCTTTGTCAGGCAACCACTGCGCACGGGAATTGCCATCCTCCTGATCGGTGTCCTGAGCCTCCTGACTGCCTGTGGCACGGGTGTTCCTGGCCTGAGCCAACAGGTGGTCCGGCAGGCGATCGCCCTCCAACTGACTCTGGCCCAGACAGAACTCAACCAACAACTGGGCCTGGGTGACCCCAACCCTAACGACTTTGCCGTCAAACACGTCCAGATTACCCAGGTTGAACCCACTGCGATCGCGAATACGGACACCTACCGCGTGACCGGCTCCTATGATCTCAAGATCAAACAAGCGGGAGCATCGCTGACCCAGCACAGCCCGTTTGAAGTCTACCTACAACCCCAAATTGAAAACAAAACCTGGCGCTTAGCCCGTCTCCAGGGGGGAACCCGACAGCATCCCCCCACCTGGGGCACCTATTTAATTCCAATGGATGGATGAGGGGGCATGGCCGTTTGCCCGGTGGGTCTATCGGGATGCGACGGGGGGTTGGGGCCACGATCGCCTAAGTACCTTTGCCATTGGGCAACCTGGTCGCGCAACCAGGGCGATATCCATGTGCGACTTGCCTTCCCTGCGTCGTCCCTGCCAGCGCTCGTGCAGGTGGGGGTCACGTACTGGGGATAGACCGGGAGCCGGGGCACTAACTGCCAACCCGCAGCGGCTAGATGGGTGTGTAACACGGGTATCGGGAGGTGGGGATAGTCCGGATTCACCTCATCTTTGGGACCAATCCCACCCAGATCACGGGCACCAGCCTCCAGGCAAGCGAGGAGAAAGGCAGGATCAGGGAGCAGGTTAGGGGGCACCTGGAGGGTAATCGACGGCGGGAGAATTTGACGGGCCTCGCCGATCGTTGCCAGAAACTCGGCTGGCTCTAAGGTCACCCCGGCCCAGGATTGGGCCTGACCCGTGCGATGGGGTTGGAGAATCACCTCTTGAATGTGGCCCCAACGGTCATGGATCGCCGCGATCGCCCGTAATGACTCCCGCCGTTCGGCGATCGTTTCCCCAATGCCCAACAAAATGCCCGTGGTGAAGGGAATACCCAGCTCTCCCGCCCACGCCAATTGTTGTAACCGTTTAGCAGGCACCTTACTCGGCGCATGTTGATGAACCGTTGCCAACAAACGGGGGGTGATCTGCTCCAACATTAACCCCAGGGACACATTGACCGTTTTGAGACGGGCCATTTCCTCAAACCGCAGGGGACCCGCATTGGTGTGGGGTAAAAAACCAAACTCGCAGGCCAGTTGGCAAAGGCGATAAATATGCTCAAACCAGGCCGAACGGCGGGGGCTATCGGGATGCACTTCCCCGCTCAGCATCAAAATCTCAATCACATCCGTCTTTTGCAGTGCCCGTAGGCGATCACTCGCCGCCGCTAACGACAGCCACTCGTCCTGGCCGGGATCTGTCCGAAAGTTACAGTAGCTACACTGGTTAAAACATTCATAGGTGGGGACGATCGTGTAGGCAGGGCTGTAGGTGACGGTGCGAGGCATTGGGGGATTTTAGATTTTAGATTTTAGATTTTGGGGTAAAGGCTAGAACAGGTCGTCTTCTGGGGGACAAAGGGGGAGGATACAGAGAAAGCGGGTGCTGGTTTCTGCTTCGGTGATGTCTAAAAGTCCGCCCATTAATTCCAGGAGGGTTTGGTTAATCGTGAGGGATAGGCCGAAGGAGGGCCAGAGGTGAGGGGGGGGCTGATGCAGGTTCGGCGCGGGGCAAGGTTCTGGCTCGGATACGGGGTCGGGGGCGATCGCGTCGGCCCAGCTTGTGGTGGCGAAGGGGCCGGCAATGGTGATGGCGACTTGGGGACAATTGGGGTCCAATGAGGAAGTGGGCGGGTTAAGAATTTCGGCGGTGATCGTGAGGGTGCCCTGATCCAGATGGGCGATCGGGGTTTCCACGAGGTTTACCAACACTTGCAGCAAGACGATTTGGTCGGCTAATACATACCAGGTGGGATCAACTGCGGCTACCTGGAGATGCAAGTTGCGGTTCGCAAATTGGAGATGTGTCCGATCGGCTACATTTTGCAGGAGCGCTTGGACTTGTAGCGGTTGGATGTCCAGCTTTTCAGTCCCATAGGCCAACTTCGACAGATCACTCACCCGGCTGAGTAACTGCAGCAAGGTTTGGGCAGCGGCCTGGCTTTGGCGCAGGAATTCCCGCTCTTCCTCAGGGCTATCACACAGATCAGCCAGGATCATCTGGTGAATGCCAAGAATCCGATTCAAGGGCGATCGCAACTCGTGGGCCACCCGTCCCAAAAAACCCGCCTGGAAGCGGGCCATCTCCTGGGCTAGGCGACAGGCAAGCTGGCTTGCCTGAAGTTGGGTGGCGAGGTCGGTTGGCTTATCCGGCATTTTGTGTGCGTTCATACCAGCGGAACAGAACACGGGCAAGACGCTGGGAGTGGTGGCGCACGAGGCCCGTTTCGGGATCTTCGTGGAGAATATTCGCCAGAACTAGCTTGCGCCCACTTTGAGCCACTGCTTCGCGATCGAGGGCGACGGGATGGGAATTTTCCTGGGCATAGCGGATGAGTGCCCTGGCGGAGGGCACCTGGCGTTGAACCAGCACCGCATCAAAAATCGGCTGGCCACAGATGCGATCGAGGACCTTAATGTGGTCACTGACGCTGTAGTTATCCGTCTCACCCGGTTGGGTCATGATGTTACAGACATAAATTCGGGGTGCCCGACTGGCCGCGATCGCCTGGACAATTTCCGGCACTAACAGGTTGGGGACAACGCTGGTATAGAGGCTCCCGGGGCCAATGATGATATAGTCCGCGTCCTGGATCGCTTCAAGGGCACGGGGTAGGGCCGGCGGGTTCGCAGGAATACAGCCAATATCCACAATTTTGCCGTGGGCTTCGGTAATGCTCGATTCTCCCTCAATGCGCCGTCCATCTTCTAACTCAGCCCACAGGCGCACGTCACTCAGGGTTGCGGGTAATACCTGTCCGCGCACGGCTAGGACCTGGGAACTAGCGGTAATGGCCTGCTCCAGATCGCCTGTCACTTCGCTCATGGCTGTGAGGAAGAGATTGCCAAAGCTGTGCCCAGTTAACCCATCCCCGGCTCGAAAGCGATACTGAAATAACTCCGTCATCAGCTTTTCCTCATCGGCGAGGGCGGCTAGACAGTTGCGAATATCCCCAGGGGGAAGCACCCCAATCTCGCGGCGCAGGCGGCCAGAGGACCCCCCATCGTCAGCGACGGTGACGATCGCCGTAATATTGGCGCTATAGGTTTTCAGGCCCCGCAGGAGGTGGGAAAGGCCCGTGCCGCCGCCGATCGTGACAATCTTGGGCCCCCGATGCAGACGACGGTGATTGAGCAAAACATCAATCAACTCCGCATCCCCATCGGGCATCAATACCTCCGTAATTGACCCCAGGGTACGGGACTGGCCCCATAGGATCAGCAGGAGACCCGCCACAACGACCAACGGCCCACTGATATAACTGGGGATGACCTGGGTAACTAGGCGCAGGAATTGACCGGATACCCGGAAAAGGAAATAAACGGGGGTAAGATTCGCCCAAATGGCTAATCCAAGGCTGGTGAGAATGACCCCAACCACACTGAGGAACAGCCAACGCTTGACCAATAATCCCGGTGCTAACCACTTAAACCACTGGCGGGGGCGCTTCCCAAGCCGCTGACTCAGGGCCGCTGTCCGACCCAAGGCAATGCCTTCTGCGACAAAGTAGAATTGGCGGGTTTCCGTTCGCAGTGCCTGGAAGACTTGTTTGAGTAAACCAATCGGCATATTGGTAACAATAAAAAGGGGATGTGCGAATATGCGGTCGTTCCTTGTCGTTTAGTCTGGCATCATCCTGTTTCCCTGACCACGGCCTCGCTGACAAGACCTAACTGAATAGTCGCCTACCAGAATACTGGGCATCGGCCCATCTGTCAGGGTCGGTCTGAGGATCACGGCGTCATTTCGCGATGATTTAACAACCTAGTACAGTAAACATAAAGTTTCGCAACGTTGGTAGTAACGACTTTAGTCGTTGCCGGCTAAAGCCAGCACGACGAACGTTGCAGAACTTACTCGACTACAACGTTGGTAGTAACGACTTTAGTCGTTGCCGGCTAAAGCCAGCACGACGAACGTTGCAGAACTTACCGTTCGAGCTACTAGGTTCCGCCCTGACTCCAAATCCTGCTCCTAAGGGCGACCGCCATCCCAGGTCTATTTGCCTGATCCGCACCCACCAACCGCAACCAATTGTGGGTACAATGCCCCCCTAGGCCCCTCTACTGCATCCATTGTTCCCCTAATTGCCCCCCTCAGCTACTATGCCGGAACCGGAACCCCTGATTGAACTCCGTGGTGTCTCCAAGTCCTTTGATCAGCAACGCGTGCTCGATCGCATCGACCTTCAAATCTATGCGGGGGAAGGCTTGGCGATTATTGGTCCCTCCGGTACGGGTAAGTCTACGATTCTGCGGTTGATTGCGGGTCTGATCCCAGCCGACGAGGGGGAAATCTACATTCAGGGCCAGCGCCGCCAGGGGTTGGCCGAGGAACGCCAAGACCCGATCGGGATTGGGATGGTCTTTCAACAGGCGGCTTTGTTTGACTCACTCACCGTGGAGGAGAATGTGGGGTTTCTGCTCTATGAACACTCCCGGCTGTCACGGCGGCGGATTCGGGACCTGGTGAATGAGAAGCTGGAAATGTTGGGGCTGGCTGGCATTGGCGATCGCTATCCGGCCCAACTGTCGGGGGGGATGCGCAAACGGGTCAGTCTGGCACGGGCGGTTATTGCGAACCCCGATGATCCCACCGAAATTCCCGGAATTTTACTCTACGATGAACCCACAGCCGGGCTAGACCCGATCGCCTCAACCGTGGTGGAAGACTTGATTCGCTTTTTGCAGCGACAACCCGGGGGCTGTCAGACCTATGCCATTGTCACCCACCAGGACACCACGATTCGCCGTACTGCCGATCGCATCCTCTTCCTCCACGCGGGTCAGGTGCAATGGCAGGGAACCCCAGCCGAGATCGAGACGACGGATAATCCCTATGTGTGTCAGTTTTTCAAGGCAGCGGTCGAAGGTCCCATTCAGGTTGTTGGGGCCTAGGATAGGCTTCAAGGGGCCGGACGAGCTGGTAAGGTTGGGGGGATAGCCCCTGGTTCAATTTGGTAGTGAGGCAATCGTCATGCGGGCACGCACAATTCGGGAAGGTACCGTTGGTCTGATGATCCTGGTCGGTTTCCTGGTCTTTGGCGGTTTGCTTCTGTGGGTGCGGGATATTCGCCTGGGACGGCGTACCTACACGATCATTGTCGAATTCCAGGATGCGGGGGGGGTGCAACTGGGTTCAACCGTCAGCTACCGAGGGGTAAGGGTAGGACGCGTCATTGAGGTTCGCCCTTCCGCAACTCGGATTGAGGTGGCCGTGGAGTTTGCCTCCAAGCACCTGATCATCCCCCAGCCCGTGATGATCGAGGCTAATGAAACGGGCCTGATTGGGGAAGTCAACCTGGATATTACCCCCCTGGCCGTGGTCTCTGACGATCTGGCGGCCCTTAGCCCGGTAGCTCCGGACTGTGATTCAACGGTCATCATCTGCCAGGGCGATCGGCTCCAGGGCCAAATTGGGGTGAGTTTCGATGCCCTGATGCGATCGACCATTCGCATTGCCGACCTCTTTAGTAATCCGGAGCTATACAACAATATTGAAGCCGTCACCCGCAATGCCGCCGAGGCCGCCGCCGGGGTCACGGATTTGTCGAAGGACTTTTCCAGCCTGAGCCGATCGCTGCAAAAGGAACTGGGGGCCTTTTCTGCCTCAGCGCGATCGCTCGGTCATGCGGCCCAGGAGTTTGGGGCCACCACCCAGGAAATCAATGCCCTGCTGGCGGCCAATCGCAATAATATTACGGCCACGTTGACCAGCCTGCGCCTCACCAGCGATCAACTGCGGCTCACGGTTACCAACCTGAATCCCATCCTGGGCCAAGTGGAGCAAAGTGATCTCTTGAAAAATCTGGAAACCCTATCCGCCAATGCGGCCCAGGCATCTGTCAATCTGCGGGATCTCTCCACCTCTCTGAATGATCCCCAGACCCTCTTACTCATTCAACAAACCCTGGATTCAGCCCGATCGACCTTCCAAAATGTCCAGAAAATCACCTCGGATCTGGATGATCTGACGGGTGACCCTACCCTCCGCCAGAACCTCCGTCGCCTCATCAATGGCCTAAGTAATCTGGTCTCCAGTGCCGAAACCTTACATCGTCAGGTACAAATGGCCCAGGCGATCGAGGTCTCTGCTACCTCGCGATCGTCCGCTGGCCAGCCCCAAGGCAAAGC
>NZ_JBRCAD010000216.1:0-12863 GCF_053493415.1 Trichothermofontia sp.
GCGATCGGTTTTGGGGGAGCCGGGGTTAAGGAAGTGAGCCGGGAAAGCGTGGGGGTGGGACTCGGTTGCGGCTCCGGGGGTGGCGGATCAGCGGGTAACCGCACCGCCAGCAAGGCACTATGCAACGCCAACGAAATCACCAGCATGGGGCGATAGATCATGCGCCACGGGGAACGATGCCGCTGGCGAAAAGCAGGCGGAACAGTAGCAGTCATAGGCTAATCATGCAGTGAGGGTTGAGTGCCAGTCAGCGGGGAAGAGGCGGCGCGATCGGGAGCCATCCCTGAAAGCGATAAGGGGAATAAAACCCCCTGAAGCAACGATGGCGACTCCAAGGGGAATATATTAGGGGATATTGCTCAAGGGGATATTGCTCAACAGAATGCCGATGCCAGTGGCGGCGATTAGTGCTGAGCTTCTAAACGCAAGAGATCCGCAATTTTGACCCCGATCGTTTCCCGGTTGGCAAAAATGGAACCCGTCTTCCGAGCCGCAAAGTTTTGCTTGGCCAGTGTATAGGCTTCAGCGGGTAGGGGCACATAGCCAACTTCCGCTGCCAGGGTTGCCACATTGTTAAAATAAAACTCGATAAAAGCTTGAACTTCCGGGCGCTGCACGGCCTTCGTGCTGACGTAGATAAATAGAGGGCGAGAGAGGGGTTGGTAGGTGCCATTTTCCACGGTTTCCCGCGAGGGGTAGACGGGGCCATTCCCATTGTCGATCGCGACGGCCCGGAGCCGATTCCGGTTGGCTTCGTAGTAGGAAAAGCCGAAGTAACCCAGAGCATTTTGGTTACGCAGAACCCCTTGCACCAGCACGTTATCATCCTCACTGGCGGTGAAGTCACCCCGGCTTTCCTGGGCTTTGCCCATGATCGCTTCCGTGAAGTAGTCAAAAGTGCCAGAGTCAGCGCCAGGACCGTAGAGATCCAGCATTTGATTTGGCCACTCTGGGCGAACCTGATTCCAGCGTCGGATTTGGCCTTCGGCACTGGGTTCCCACATTTTTTTCAAATCGGCAACCGTCATGCTGGTGGCCCAATTGTTGCGGGGGTTGATGACAACGGTCAGGGCATCATAGGCGACAGGGAGTTCAATGTACTGAATCCCGTTAGCCTTACAGGCTTCCATCTCGCTAGCTTTAATGGGACGTGAGGCATTGGAAATATCGGTTTCCCCGTTGCAGAACTTTTTGAACCCGCCCCCCGTGCCCGAAATCCCTACGGCAACGTTCACCGCTGCCCGTTGGGTCTTCTCAAATTCTTCGGCAACGGCTTCGGTGATGGGGAAAACGGTACTGGAACCGTCAATTTGAATCAGGTTGCGCGGTGTTTGGCCTTGCACCCCAGTTCCCGCTAACCCCAAGGCAGTGGTGACAGCCACTACCGCAGCGATCGTTTGCGGCACAATCTGCTTAAAGCCAAACCAGCGATGACTGGCTACCATAACACTCACTCTTACGTTAGTTTGCTGATCAATGGACATATCAATGAAGCAGTCGGGCGATCAGGCACAGCGATCGGGGGCATCCCACTTTTGCTACCCTCACCCTAAACCCCTCTCCCAGGACGGGAGAGACTTGAAAATCTGGCCCCCCTTCGCCCCTTTTGGGCGAAGGGGTTGGGAGATGAGGGCTGTATGTTGCCAAACTGGGATGCTCCCCACCGATCCCCTATGCTAGGCTATTAGCCCAACGTTAAGTGAGCGTAATCACGGTTTAAAGGAGAAGGATGTAATGGGTTAAAGATCGCGATTGGGGTCACGCCAAGATAGACAATGTGGCCACTCATCTGTCGGGTTTGGACGGCGGGCTAATGCCCTGCAGGCATCTCAATCACAACCCAGCCCTTGCCGTTAGGCCAAGGGTAGAGAAGCGCCGAGTCTGGGGACCTGAACCTGACCGACCTGACCACGTATGTTGTATATTTTTGAAGAGACTTAAATTTTTGTTTACCTTTTTGCTCCAGGAGCCTGGTCACTAACCTTCATGTTTGGTCTTATTGGTCACCTTACCAGTCTAGAGCACGCGCAATCTGTCGCACGGGAACTGGGCTATCCCGAATATGCCGATCAAGGGTTAGACTTTTGGTGTGCGGCCCCGCCCCAAATCGTCGATACCATCCGCGTTAAGAGCATTACCGGCCAGGAAATCGAAGGGCGCTATGTTGAATCCTGCTTCTTGCCAGAAATGCTGGCCAACCGCCGCATCAAGGCTGCCATCCGCAAAATTCTGAACGCAATGGCCCATGCCCAAAAAGCCGGGATTAATATTACGGCTCTGGGGGGATTCTCGTCGATCGTCTTCGAGAACTTCAACCTCGGCCAGATGAGCCAAGTGCGCAATGTCACCCTGGAGTTTGAACGCTTTACCACCGGCAACACCCATACCGCCTATATCATTTGTCGTCAGATCGAGGCCGCTGCCCCCAGCTTGGGGATTGACCTATCCAAAGCCACGATCGCGATTTGCGGTGCGACGGGGGATATTGGCAGTGCCGTGTGTCGCTGGCTGAACACCCAGGTAGATGTGGCAGAACTCTTACTGGTGGCCCGCGATCAGGAACGTCTGGCCGCCCTCCAAGCTGAATTAGGTCGGGGTAAAATCCTGGGACTCGACGAGGCGCTACCCCTGGCCGATGTGATCGTTTGGGTCGCCAGTATGCCGAAGGGAATTGAGATCAATCCGGAACGGCTGAAGGAACCCTGCCTGCTGATCGACGGGGGCTATCCCAAAAATCTCGCTGGTCAAGTTCAGCATCCCGGCATTCATATCCTCAATGGCGGTATCGTTGAACACTCGCTGGATATTGACTGGCATATCATGAATATCGTCAAGATGGACATTCCTGCCCGTCAATTGTTTGCTTGCTTTGCCGAATCAATGTTGCTGGAATTTGAAAAATGGTATACCAACTTTTCCTGGGGGCGTAACCAGATCACCGTGGAAAAAATGCAGCAAATTGGTCAGCTTTCCGTCAAACATGGATTTCGCCCTTTACTGACCTTGAGTTAACGCTTAGGATAAGCGGAGAAAATTTAGCTGTTGTCTGAATCAGGGATAGAGGCTGATGAAACTCTCCGTTATCATCCCCTGCTATAACGAACTGGGTACAATCGCGCAGGTTATTGCCGCCGTGCAATCGGCTCCCGTTGCGCAGAAGGAAATCATCGTGGTTGATGACGCCTCCACTGACGGGACACGCGAATACCTACAATCCCATCTGGCATCCCAGGTTGATCAGGTCATTTACCATAAGCGGAACTACGGAAAAGGAGCCGCCCTGCGCAGCGGCATTGCCGCAGCAACGGGGGATATCGTCATCGTTCAGGATGCGGACTTGGAGTACGATCCCCAAGAGTATCCCCTGATGATTAAGCCCATTTTGGATAATAAGGCCGATGTGGTCTTTGGTTCCCGGTTTGTGGGGAGTCAACCCCACCGGGTGGTGTATTACTGGCACATGGTCGGGAATCAGTTTTTGACAACCCTCTCGAATATGTTGACCAATATTAACCTGACCGATATGGAAACCTGCTATAAGGCATTCCGACGGGAAATTATCCAGTCGATCAAAATCGAAGAAAATCGCTTTGGCTTTGAACCGGAAATCACGGCTAAGGTTGCCAAACTCGATTGCCGCATCTATGAAGTGGGTATTTCCTACTACGGTCGTACCTATAAGGAAGGCAAGAAAATTGGGTGGCGCGATGGTTTCCGGGCCATTTACTGTATTCTCAAGTATAACCTGTTCCGCTAGGATTAGCCAAACCATGATTCCCACTTGGAAGCAGGCGAAACACTGGTGTTCACAACGGGAACTAGGGATTAGTAGTGTCTGCCTTTTCGCGGCTTGCCTGTTTATCTATTGGTATAGCGATCGTCAAATTGGTTCTGGGGATACGGTACCGAACACGCTGTTGGCCTTTAACTGGCTGAAAAATGGGATTCTCCATTTCGATAACTTCCGAGATAGTTATTTTTTCGATCGTGGGCATGCTTACTTCTTTGTCGAATCGGCCAACGGCCACCTCACCTCCCTATATCCGATCGGCCCTGCGATAGTCGCATTTCCCCTATACCTGTGTTTTTTTCTATGGCTTGAATTTAAGTCCACGATCAAGGGCTGGCTCCTGGGTAAGTATGTCGATCCCCTTAATTTGACTGAGCTAGCCTTTGATGAGCGGCGACTAAACTGTGAGCACCTCGCTGCGGCGCTTTTAACTGCTTTTTCTGTCGTGATTTTCTACCTAATTCTGCGACTGAAATTTAATCGCTGGGTAGCGCTCGTTGGGAGTTTTATCTTTGGGATTGCCACCAATACTTGGGTGACCAATTCTCAGGGGCTTTGGCAGCATACGGTGGCCAATCTGCTGATTGTGTGCATCATACTTTGCCTGTTCAAGGCCAACCGGATACCCCATCTCACGACGCAAAATTTACTCCTAACCCTAGTCGGTCTTTTCTGTGGCTTACTGCCGGGGGTGCGTCCTACCAGTACCCTATTTGCGATCGCCGTTGCGCTTTACGTGCTCTACCACTACCGCTGGCGCACCTCCTATTTCTTCCTCGGTACTCTTTCTGGCCTCCTGAGTGCCGCTTGGAATCTCTATTATTTCCAAAACCCGTTTGGTGGCTATGCTACTGAAATTGAGAGTCCCTATCGATGGGACATTGCCCAAGGTTGGGAAGGGTTTACGGGCTTGTTGTTTAGTCCCAGTCGGGGGTTATTGGTCTATTCCCCGATCGTGCTATTAGCCCTACCCGGTGCCTATCAGGTATATCGACGGCGGGCTTGTCGGGATGAGCAGTTAATTTTGGCCCTACTGGGGGCCGCGATCGTCTTATTTATTACCTACTGTTTTTACATTATTTGGTGGGCCGGCTTTGCCTTTGGTCCCCGCTTTATGCTCGATCTCTTGCCAATTTGGACCTACCTGATTGCCCAAGCCTGGGATTGGTTACTACGATTGCTTACAGTTCCCCGCTACCGGATAGCCAGTGCCGCTACCCTCACTGCCTGTTTGGGGCTAACCCTGATCTCTAGTGCCGTCCAAGCGATCGGAGCTTTTGGGGAAGCGAACTGGGATGCCGTGCCCCTGTCGGTGGATTGGCGCACCGAACGGCTCTGGGATTGGCGTGACTCCCAACTGCGGCGCGAGGCCAATAATATTTACTTCCAAATCGTATCGCCCTTACCGACCCCCGATCGCTATCTGGCCCAATTTCAAGGCAAACTGCTGAGTCTCAACGATGAAGCCGGTCACCCCCTCCCGAACCCCCTACCACTAGATATCAACCAGCGTCTTCTCCTCCAAGCGGACCTGGAAAATACCGGTCAATCTCCCTGGTTTGGCTACGAAACCGGACGCACCGTGGGTCGGACCAAACTGCGGGTCCAGTTCTACCCCGACGCTAGTCGCACCCCGGTTCCCTTAGTGAATAATTATCTCTATCTGCGCTCCACTGCCCCTCAGGGCCAGCCGACCTCAGCGATCGGTCTCATTCAACCCCCCGTGACCCCTGGCCACTATCGCCTGGTTTTGGATTTGGTCGTGGAAGCTCCCTATAATGAAGTGCTACGCAGCTATCCCCTAGCCTACGAATTACCGGTGCATGTTGAGCAAAAGGTCTACGCTCACGAAATCACCGTCCATGCCCCTATCCCCCAGTCATGGCCGGCTGTTCAGACAATCGCCCTGCCCCTCACCCTTAAAAATACCAGTAACTTCACCTGGGACTCAGCCCACACCCCTCCCACGTTTGTGGCCTACCACTGGGTACACGCCGACGGTAGCCTGGCGATTAAAGAAGGCGAGCGTACCCGTTTGCCCACTGCTGTTCCCCCCGGTGAAAGCACACCGCTAACGGCCCACATCGTCACCCCCGATCGTCCCGGCGACTATATTTTGCAGCTTACCCTTGTGCAAGAGAACGTAGCCTGGTTTGATCAAAAAGGTGCCCAACCGTTGGCACTACCGATCACGATCGTGGCGGCTGATTGACGGAGGTTCTCGTTGAACAGTGCTGAGTCCTGAGTGCTGAACTCAAAGCCCAAAACCACTCAACTTCAAAACGACTAAACTGTCATGCTTAACTGTCATACTTAATTGAGTCGGTTGGGTCAAACCCGGTGCGCCCCAACAAAGCGGTTGAACGTATGGGGTCTCGCAAACTCGACACCAACCTAATCAATGCCCCATTTTTGCGATGGCAGACCGCGACTGCCTACCCCGACTCCCTAACCCAAGACTGCTTTCCCCCCAAACCAGATGGCTAGCCCAGAACGTAGACCCCTGCTCCTCGACTTTGAGAAACCCCTCGTTGAACTTGAGGGCCGTATTACCCAGATTCGCCAATTAGCGGAAGAAAATGATGTCGATGTGTCCGACCAGATCCGCCAGCTCGAAGCACGGGCCATGCAACTGCGATCGGAGATTTTCCAGAGTCTAACCCCAGCCCAACGCTTACAAGTGGCTCGTCACCCCCGGCGGCCCAGCACCCTTGACTATATTCAGGCTATGACCGATGAGTGGATCGAACTCCACGGCGATCGCGGCGGCAGCGACGATCGTGCCCTGGTGGGCGGTCTGGCCCGCCTCGAAGGTCGGCCCGTGGTCATGCTAGGGCACCAGAAGGGACGGGACACCAAGGACAATATGCTGCGGAACTTTGGCATGGCCTCCCCCGGTGGCTACCGGAAAGCCCTGCGGCTAATGCAACACGCCGATCGCTTCGGGATGCCCATTATTACCTTTATTGATACCCCCGGTGCCTATCCTGGGGTGGAGGCGGAACGGCTGGGCCAAGGGGAAGCGATCGCCCGCAATCTGCGCGAGATGTTCAATCTGCGGGTACCGATTCTGTGTACCGTGATTGGCGAAGGTGGGTCCGGAGGTGCCCTGGGGATTGGGGTGGGCGATCGGTTGCTGATGTTCGAGCATTCGGTCTATACCGTAGCCAGTCCCGAAGCCTGTGCCTCGATCCTCTGGAAAGATGCCAGCAAGGCCCCGCAGGCCGCCGAAGCCCTACGGATTACCGCCCTAGATCTGAAAAACCTGGGCATTCTCGATCACCTTCTCCCGGAACCAATCGGCGGTGCTCACGCTGACCCCCTCCAGGCGGCCATGACGCTCAAAAAAGCCCTGCTGGATGATTTAGCTGCACTGAGTCAACTCACGCCCTTGCAACTGCAAGAACAACGCTACCAAAAATTCCGCCGCATTGGTGTGTTTACCGAACAGGCTGCCTAAGCAGCCCGTTAGCAGCGCCTCAGCCGTGGGATAATGGGTCAGGGAATCCTAGATGTTCTGACGCAGATCCAAGAGCGTGGTTAACATTTATTTACATTTTCTCATTTAGCATTACAATGATATCAGGAAGCGGTAATTGGGCCGTCATTATATGCATGGCCAACCGAGTAGAAAGGGCTGCTAATTGCTTACTGACAGGCGCTTCAGGCGATGTCAGTCTGATATCGCTTAACCTTTGTCTTAAGAAGGTTATAGGAATGACCCGCAAAATTGCCATGGGCATAACATTCATAATGAATCTACCCCCCAATTCCATCTCCCATATTCAGCAATATCTACCCATCTCGTTCAAAGAATGCTTTTACTTCAATGGTTAACGTTGCTAGGACTCAAGGTCATGGGCCATCCCCCCTTTATCGAGGAGCCTGTGTGTTGCACCTGAGCAAAACAGCGTTGACCGACCCCTGTTCCAACCCATGTTCAGCCATCCCCTGGCCAGTGCCGGTAAGCCGGAAGGTCATACCGATCGTCTGCCGATCGCCCCTCCCGCGACTGACTGCACGCTAGACTGCCTCAGCCCTAGGACCTGCTTCCCCCTGTTGACCAGTTGGCAGGGAGACAAGGTAACCCAGCCGTGAGGCGACACATTGCCCTGTTTTTTCTTCCCTGTTTTTTCTACGGTGATAACCGAAGGAGACTGATGACCATGACAACTTCCAATGGTGTAATTGCTAACGGTGCGATCGTCAACAGCACTCCAGCTAATGGCACCAGCCCCCCCATTTCCTTGTCTGACGCGCTCACGGCCACTCCAACCCAGGGCAATGGCACCAGCCAAGCCGATGCGAAAACAGCCCAACCGGACGATGCTCAGATGCGCGAAGCCGTCCGGACACTCCTCCTAGGCGTGGGTGAAGATCCGGAACGGGAAGGCTTGCTGAAAACCCCCAAGCGGGTGGCGGAGGCCATGCGATTCCTGACGGCGGGCTATCAACAATCCCTGGAAGAGTTGGTCAATGGGGCCATTTTTGATGAAGGCCACAATGAATTAGTCTTGGTTCGCGATATTGGGTTCTTCAGCCTGTGTGAACACCACATGTTGCCATTCATGGGCAGAGCGCACGTTGGCTATATTCCCAATCAAAAAGTGGTGGGTCTGAGTAAGCTAGCCCGGATCGTGGAAATGTACGCCCGCCGCCTTCAGGTCCAGGAGCGTCTAACCCGTCAAATCGCCGAGGCAATCCAGGAAATTCTGGAACCCCGTGGTGTGGCGGTGGTTATGGAGGCTACCCACATGTGTATGGTCATGCGTGGGGTGCAAAAGCCCGGTTCCTGGACGGTGACTAGCTCGATGGTGGGTGCTTTTGAGGAGCAAACAACCCGTGAAGAGTTCTTTAACCTAATTCGTCACCAGCCAGCCTTTTTCTAGAGGAGTATCATCCCCATTGCCAACTTTAGTAGGGATTTACCCCAGTGGGGATGCGAGTCGTTTGCACGACGAAAGTAAATTGGGTCAAACACAGTAGTACACCCAGTCAGCCAGACTAATCAGGGTGTTAGCTTGCCTAGGCTCGACACCCACCTACTTGCCCAGCCTAAAATGTTGGGTAAAAACCGGTAGGTGTCTTGGGTCCCGTAGGCTCAACACGCCTCAACAACCCAAACGACCTGAGACTTAACACTCTACTAGAGTACAGCAAACATAAAGTTTCGCAACGTTGGTAGTAACGACTTTAGTCGTTGCCGGCTAAAGCCAGCACAACGAACATTGCCGAACTGACTTTTTGAGCTACTAGGTTGCCGTTACTCGTTATCGTAGTCTTGTAGGATCGCCTTTGAACAGGACTGCCAGACTAGCCCACCCCAAGGCCAAGGGTGGGCTAGCGGGTCACGCGGGGTTTAGTCACGGATTCCCCCGTTGGCTGGCGGAGCTAGGCCGATCGCCCGTTACGCGGAGACGGACGGTAGTGGCTCTGGCTCAACGATCGCGACCGTGGGTTCCACCTGAATCGTGGTGCGTTGGATACGCGCACCCAAACTTTGCAGCTTTTGATCCAAATGGGCATAACCGCGATCGAGGTGATAAAGCCCTCGCATCATGGTTACCCCCTCGGCAGCTAACCCAGCCAGGACCAGAGCCGCTGAGGCCCGCAAATCCGTCGCCAAAACAGGAGCACCCGACAGAAATGGCACCCCCCGGATAATCGCATGGTTACCTTTGGTGCGAATATCTGCCCCCAAACGATTCAGTTCCGCAACATGGCGCATCCGGTTTTCAAACACCGTTTCGCTGACGACACTATCCCCCTTGCCTAGGGTCAGTAATGCCATCATCGGTGCTTGCATATCAGTCGGAAAGCCAGGATAGGGAAGCGTTTCCACATCGGTGGCCACGAGATCATGGCCAGGAGCAACCCGTAGACAGCGTTGGCCTTCCGCCGTCACCTGAACACCCATTTCCCGTAACTTAGCAATGACGGCGGTTAAATGCTCCGGAATCACATCGGCGACAAAGATCTCCGATCGCGTGATGGCCCCAGCAATCAGTAAGGTTCCCGCCTCCACCCGATCGGGGATAATGGCATATTCCGTGCTGTGGAGTTGGGGGACCCCGACGATCGTGATCGTATTAGTGCCAGCACCGTGGATTTCGGCTCCCATTGAACGGCAGAAGTTGGCCAGATCAACCACTTCGGGTTCCTGGGCCGCGTTACCGATCGTCGTTTCGCCCTCAGCCAGGGTGGCCGCCATCAGCAACGTTTCCGTCGCCCCCACGCTGGGGTAGTCGAGATAAATATTGGCCCCCTTCAGGCGGCGATTGCGACCTCGCACCTGGGCATGAACAATACCATGATCAATGTGAACCTCCGCCCCCATCTTCTGCAAGCCGCGCACATGAAGATCCACTGGACGAGCCCCGATCGCACAGCCACCGGGCAGGGGTACCCGTGCCGTGCCTAATCGGGCAAGGATTGGCCCAATCACAAAAAAACTGGCCCGCAGTTGGCTAACCAGTTCGTAAGGCGCATGGGATTGACTCAGATCGCGGGCATTGACGGTAACTGACTGGGGGCCACGTTTAACCTGCACGCCCAGCGCCGCCAGGACCTCGCCCATTCGCCTGACATCAACCAGCGATGGAACATTACGGAGCAAACATTCCCCTGAGCAAAGGAGCGCCCCTGCCAGAATCGGCAAAGCAGCATTCTTTGCTCCATAAACATTGACTTCTCCGCTCAGCGATTGCTGACCCCAGATTTTCAAAACCGGTTCGTGGGCTTCTGGTGAAGCCTTAAGGGTTGAGAGATCAGGTGTTGGGTTAATGGTCCTGTCCTCCGTTTTTAACACCGTATGTGGCAAAATCGCATTTTTGCGACGAATTTCGTCTAGATTACACCTCACAATGGCCCAAATTGTCAAGAACAAGGATGGTGCGGTGTCAAGATGGTGCAACTAAACTTTAACTGGCAGCTTGCCCTGGCAAACCTGACTCGACACCTTGACTTGCCCCTGAGGGTCTAATCGGCAGTCCTTGACAAGGCGGCTCAGCCTTGTCAATCTCAGTCCTACCCGTGCGGGTCAGTAGGGTTAGGTGAGGGTGAAATAAAAGGTGCTGCCCTGCCGAGGAGTTGATTCAACCCAGATCCGCCCACCGTGGCGTTCGATGATTTGATTAACGATCGCCAAACCCACCCCGGCGCCATCTCCATAGCGTTCTTGGGGGTGGAGGCGTTTGAAGAGCTTAAACACGTCATCAAAGTGCTCGGCCTGAATCCCAATCCCGTTATCCCGAATATAAAAAATTCGTTCGGATTCGGGCGATTGCGGGGCACGATCGCGATGACGAGTCTCCCGATCGTGGTACCCGACCTCAACCCATTTCTCCGGACCGTCATGGTATTTGATCGCATTGCTGATCAGGTTGCGAAACACTTCATTGATCAGGATCGGGTCACCGTGTACAGAGGGCAAGGGACGGGGCAACCGTAACTCAAACGGGGTCTCAGGCCGACTGGCCCGCACAACCGCGACAGCCTCCGCTAGCAAAGAGTTCAAATCGACTCGTTGTCGCTTTACCTGCGTCTGGCGCAACTGGGCAACTCGCAGCAAGGCATTGATGAGGGTTTCCATCCGCTGCGTAAATGCCTGAATTTCCAGCAGGTACTCTTCCCCTTCGTCATCAAGGGCGGCGCTGTAATCTTCAAGCAGGATATTGGCATAGTTATAAATGCCCCGCAAAGGCTCCTTGAGATCGTGGGCGGCAGCATAGGCAAAGGCGGTCAATTCCCGGTTGCTGTGCTGGAGTTCTTGGTTTAATCGGCCCAGCTCATCCGCCTTGTTCAGGACAATGCCGACGATCGCGTTGCGGAGATCGATCGCGCCGCTAATCTCAAAGGGTTGCCAGGGTAGGGCCGTCGCATACACCGTTTCGCGCCAGAGGGCGAAGGAGGTACGCGGCCCCAGTTGCACCTGTCCGTCCTCATCAATCTGGATACCCGTCTCCGGATTCCCAGCCCAACTGATCGATTGGATGACTTCGGGCCGAAACCAGAGGATCAGATAGTGTTGTACCCGCGAGATGCGCAGGAGCAACAAACCGCTGGCCGTGGCTTTGTAGGCTTCTGCCTCGGCATAGGCATGGGATAAACAGGCGGTATGGAATAAGGGTTCGGTAATATGCTGATCCGCCCATTGAATTAAAGCTCGGATCTGATCCGCTGATGGGGTCGTGCCGATCAGGGTTAATTCATGGCCCAGACAAATCGCCGCTCCAGAGGCAGCAACCAGGGTAAGCAGCCGCTCCTCTGGCTGGATTAAGGCATCAATGAGATTACTGGCCTGGGTAATAGACGTAATCAGTTCGGAGCGCAGGACGCTAAGTTTTGTCCGTTGTTTGAGGTCCTCCTGACGTAGCTTGTTCGCCAACTCCGAAGCCGCCATTTGGGCAATCAGTTCACAGGCGGCCCTCGTTTCGTAGGAGAGCGGTTTAGGAGTTGTATGGTGACAGGAGACGAGTCCCCACAGGCGTTGGGCTTGGCAAAGCGAGAGCACCAGGGCAGCGGCCACGCCCATATTGGTGTAGTAGGTCACTGAACAGGGGGCTGAACTTCGCAGGACAGCACGGCTGAGGTCTAGAGGAGCACCCGTCGGGGGATGCTGGGGAGGAAATAGGGGAACTGGCTCAGCTTGGATATGGGGGATCGCCCGTAGTTTGCCGCTGGCATAGCTTTCCTTCACAGCAGTCGGCACATCCGTCGCGGGAAAACGCTGCCCTAGGAAGGAGACCAAGTCGGGCTGCTTGGCTTCGGCAATGATTTCCCCCGCGCCTTGGGGATCGAACTGGCAGATCAGGACGCGATCGTACCCCGTAAGTTGCCGCATAGCATCCACAACAAGCTGTAAGAGCACGCAACTACTCTCGGCCTGCTGCATGCGATCGAGGGTTTGCCGCACCAATCCATGTACCGACAGGAAATTCACCGGGGCGGTCGCGAGCGTCGGTTCCAGTTCCAGGACTAAGGCGGTTGCAGTTTGATGCAGAAAGCCATCACAGGTGAGGGGGCCTGCCCCAGTCGTAACCGTAACTGGCAGGGGGAGGGGACGGGCCAAGGG
>NZ_JBRCAD010000217.1:0-20383 GCF_053493415.1 Trichothermofontia sp.
GGGGGGGGCCGTTTCCGGACGATGGAAGATCAGCTTGAGGAAAAAGAGAGTGTCGGCGTATTTGGCAGTGTCGGGCTTCAGATTGCCCCGAAGACAGCCCTGATTACGGAATGGTCAGGGTCTAGCGTGAATGTGGGCGTTTCCCATGTGCCGTTCCGCAATACTCCCCTCTTTATCTCAGCGACCGCGATCGATGTAGCCAATAACACGGGCTATGGCACTCGATATGCCATCAGTGGTGCTTATGGGTTTAACTTCCGCTAATTCAATCCCTTGGAGTTACCCCTTACCCTCCTGCGTTGGCAAACAATACCGTGTAAACCCTATGTGATGGAGTGGAAGAATGGTCCAGATTTTTGGTACCCCTGGCCCCGACAGTCTTCAGGGCAACCGTTTTAATCCCGTTGATGGTTCTGGCAATGATGTGTTTGGTCTGGAGGGGAACGATACCCTGCGGGGTGGTCCAGGTCGCGATCGCCTCCTGGGTGGACGTGGAAATGACTTAATTTTAGGCAGTGGTAATGACAGCCTGTATGGCGGTAGAGGCAATGACACCCTCATTGCCAGCGATGATGCTGGTTTAGACTTTCTCTATGGCGATCGCGATGACGATATCCTGATCGGCTCCCGCTTTGGGGGCACCCTGATGTTCGGCGGGAAGGGCAACGATACCCTTTACGGTGTTCCCGATTCCCTGTCGGGTGAGTTTATGTTTGGGGACCTGGGAGATGACGTGCTCTATGCGGAAGGTCAAAGTACATTATCGGGTGGCGGCGGTGCCACTACTCCAGACGTGAACGATGGTAATGACACGTTAGTTGGGGGCTTTGGGAACCAATTGATGGTTGGGGGTACCGGGGATGACACCTACCTATTCCAGACTGCCGTCCGGAAGCAAGTGGCAGGCCGCTGGGTTACGGAAGGGGGCTATGGGGGCGAGGATGTGATTCGGGGGTTTGCGGCGGGTCCCAATGCTGGCGATACGATTCGTTTTAACAGCCTGCAGGGGGGGGATGTCGTCCGTTTAATCGATACCCCCGGTATTGGTGTGGTGGTAACTCTTCAAGGGTCGGTTACGAATACAATTGTGGTAGAAGAGGTCACTTTAGCTAGCCTGATCGCGCCCGATAGCAATGATGTGTTTGTCAACGGGGGCGTCGTTAATCAGAATACGGGTAACCTGATCGGGGGGACCCTAACATTTACAGTTTAAGTTGACTGTGGGCAGTCGCAGTCAGTCTATCCAGACTATCCAATCACGAAGGAGAGCCGGATCATGTCATGGCAAACACCGCTTGCTTACAGTTTAGGAATCGCCTTGCTTGGGAGTGCTGCGATCACAGGCCTTGCAGTGCCGGCCCAGGCAGGATCAGCGAAGGTCCCGATCGACTCCGCTGGCATTGGCCTTTCTAATATTCTCAATCGGGGAGGTATTCTCAACAACCCCCCTGGCTTCGGTCCTCCACCCACCCCACGCCAGTTGGAGAAGGGGATTAACGAAAATATCAATAATCTCCTCCAACCCGATCGTGGCCCTTTTGGGCGCACCGTCTTTTTTGGTCCGGAAGGTCCCCAACGAGTGGGTCCCAATGGTCAGGTGCGGAGCTTTGGCTTGTCTCCCAATGCGGGGTTGCGAACGGGTAGTGCCACGGCGGGGGATGTTGTTACGGCCCAGGATGTGGTGAATGGCTTAGTGCAACCAGTGGCCCAATCGTCCGTGCCCGTGATTACGCCAGAAGTTGCCGCCCTGTTTACGGGCACTGTCCCAACTAACTTTGTCCAACAACTGGTCACCCCTGTGACAATTGCCGATGCCCCTGTGCCTCCCCCCACCTGGTTAGAGACGGAAACGGTGATGGCAGCGGCAGATCAACTGACAACGGCAGTGGCTGGCCTCGTGGCACCGGAGCGCCAGGTGACGATCGCGGAGGTGAATCAGGGCATTACGGCCTATAATCAATTGATCAGCGTTATGGCCCTACAGGACCCGGCCCAGCTAGAAAGCTTCCCCCACCTGAACTCGGTCGGGGTGATCCTGAGTGCCCTACGGCAAACGGCATCTTAGCGAGTCAGGTGAGTCTCTGGAATATCAGCCCTTGGGGTGGCGGTCAGTGCGAATCCTGCTGTCGTGTTTGATTACCGCATCTGCATCCTAGAATAGGAGAGCGTTGCCGCTGAGGGAAAATTTGTGAGTGCCCAAACCTATCAGGCCCAAATCTACGTCACCCTACGTCCGTCGGTGCTTGATCCGGCAGGAACAGCCGTGCAGTCGGGGTTACACCACTTGGGCTATACCCGCGTGGCCGGAGTGCGGATTGGGAAATATATTGAACTCACCCTAGAGGCCGATAGCTTAGAGCAGGCCCAGCAGGATCTCGATCGCATGTGTGATCAACTTTTGGCCAATCCGGTCATCGAAAACTATCGGTTTGAGCTAAGCAGCCTGGGGCCAGTGCGGGTTACCCGTGAGGTGTAGCAGATGAACTTTGGTGTTGTGGTTTTTCCGGGGTCCAATTGCGATCGCGATGTCACCTGGGTAACCCAGGGGTTATTGCAACAACCCACGCGCCTGATTTGGCACGAGGAGACCGACTTAAGCGGGCTGGATGTGGTGGTGATCCCTGGCGGCTTTAGCTATGGAGACTACCTGCGCTGTGGGGCGATCGCCCGGTTCTCCCCCGTGATGCGAGCCGTGGTTGAGTTTGCCCAGCGGGGCGGCTGGGTATTAGGGATTTGCAACGGCTTCCAGGTGTTGACCGAGGTGGGCCTCCTGCCCGGTGCCCTCACCCGGAATCGGGATTTACATTTTATCTGCGATCGCGTTTACCTGCGGGTGGAAGGGGGCCATCGCGTTTGGACCCAGGGCTATGCGCCCCAGGCCGTGATTACCCTGCCGATCGCCCACGGGGAGGGCCACTACTACGCCACTGCCGACGAACTTAGAGCTTTGGAGGATCATCAACAAATCCTGTTCCGCTATTGCACCGCCACGGGTGACATCACTGCTGAAAGTAACCCCAACGGGTCCCGCCACAATATTGCTGGGATTTGTAACCGCCAGGGCAACGTTCTGGGGATGATGCCCCACCCGGAGCGGGCTGCGGATGCCCAACTTGGGGGAACCGATGGTTTAGTCCTCTTCCAAAGCCTCTTACCAGCCAAGCCGTTGGTGACAATGGGCTAGGCGGGGGCGCGGGGGCCTAGACCGGTAGGCGATCGATATCGCGGTTACTGCCGATGACGACCATAATCTGACCCTTGACCAGTTTCTTCTGGGGTTGGGGGTTGATCTGGAATTTTTGATCGGCCCCGATCGCCAGCACACTAATGCCATAGTTACGCCGAAGATCCAGATCGGCCAGCGTTTTGCCGTCAAAGCGTTCAGGAATGACGACTTCGACAATGCTGTTGTCGGGATCAAGCTCAAAACGATCGAGAATGCGCGGCTTGGTGAGGGCACGGGCCAGTTGACAGCCCATCTCCCGTTCCGGGAAGACCACCAGATCCGCCCCCACTCGCTCTAGGAGCTTGCCATGAATTTCTGACGACGCCTTGGCCACCACATGGGGCACCTTGGCTTCCTTCAGGTTCAGGGTGGTGATAATGCTTTCTTGAATGTAATTACCGATCGCCACAATGACCGTATCAAAATCCGAAATGCTGGCTTCCTTGAGGGCGGAGGGTTCCGTTGAGTCCAACTGCAAGGCGTGGGCCACAACTCCATCGTGCAATGCCTGATCCACCAGCCGCTCGTTGGTGTCAATGCCCAGCACCTCATAGCCGAGGTTGTGCAACGTTGCACACACGGCCCGCCCAAACCGCCCCAAACCAATCACGGCAAACTGGCGATTATTGCCCAGCAGCGTACTAAAAAAATTCAAAGAGGATAAGTTCACCGTTGTGTCATCCTACCGTTGTGCTCGTTGTGCTGACGATCTATTGTCCCCTAGGGGGAGAAACCCCGCTCAGGGAAGGGGGAGATTCTGGTCATCCTTTCTCCCAGCTTACGTCTGCGGCTAGGGAATGCCTGAGCCAAGGCTTAGCCCACAAAAAGATTGGCCTCAGGATAGTTCACCGCACTGGGTTTGGGTTCCGTGATCAGGGCCGACATCAGCATCAGGACCCCCACCCGTCCCATATACATAATGACAATGAGCACCCCCTGGCCAAAAACCGAAAGCTTAGCGGTAATCCCCGTCGAGAGGCCCACCGTCGCAAACCCAGAGACCACCTCAAAGAAGATCTGCACAAAATCGAGATCGGGGTTACTAAAGGCAATAAACGTCGTGGCCAGAATCACCACCGTGGCCGAACCCACCACAATGCCGACGGCCTTAATGATTAAGGGCATGGGAATTTCCCGCTGGTAGCAGACAACCTCTTCCCGACTGCGGAGAGCTGTTTCTGTGCAACTAAATAGGACCCGTGCGGTCGTTGTTTTGATCCCGCCGCCCGTCCCTCCTGGACTGGCCCCAATAAACATCAGCACAATCATGACAAACAGGGAGGCGATCGTCATCTGACCGATGTCAATTGTATTAAAGCCGGCGGTGCGGGTGGTGACCGACTGGAAGAGCAGGCTTAGAAAGGCGGCGGGCATAGACATCCTGCCCAAGGTGACCGGGTTGCGGAATTCGGTAAACAGCAGGGCTAGGAAGCCTGCCACTAACAGGGTGAGGGTGGTGGTGGTGACCACACGAAAATGCAGCGAGGGGACATAGAAGGTGCGACTTTGCAAACAGCGATCGCGTAGCCACAGGTACATTTCCATAATCACCTGATAGCCAATGCCGCCAAAAATAATCAGAATCGCGATCACGCCGTTGATCACCCATGAATCACGGTAGCGAATCAGGCTATCCGGGAATAAACTGAACCCCGCATTATTAAAGGCACTAATACTGTGGAATAAGGCTAGCCAGATGCCCTGGAGGCCGCCAAAATCCTGGATAAAGGTTGGGAGTAACACGAAAGTGCCGGTTAGCTCAAAGAGCAGGGTCATGGCCAGAATGGAGCGCACGAGTTGGGGGCCACCAGCGATCGCGGGCAGATCCAGGGATTGCTGTAGGGTGACGCGATCGCGCAAGCTAAAGCGCCGTCCGACCAGCAGCAGTAACACCGTGGTTGAGGTCATGTAGCCCAATCCACCGACCTGCACCAGCGCAATAATGCACAACTGCCCCCAAAAGCTGTAGTAGCTACCCACATCCACCACAGAGAGGCCGGTCACACAGACCGCTGAAGTGGCGGTAAATAAAGCGACCAAAGGATTGCCCCAACCGCCTTGGGCATGGGCAATCGGTAAGCATAACAACAGGGTTCCCAAGCTAATCACCGCTAGGAAGCCGAGGCAAATAGTTCTGGCAGGGGTCATGTTAGCCGTAGGGAGCACTCCACAAAAGCGGTTGGTATATTTTGGGCGTCTCTACAGCCTTTTTTATCTGAGTAAAGGACAGGCAAGGTACTCAAGCCCCTTGTTCACGCTATAGCAATCCTAAAGGGTTCGTGAGGGATTGTGGTGCAGGCTTCTAGCCTGCGCGGGCAGGATGCCCACCCCACGCTCATCCATCACCTGAGATTGCTATAGGAATCCTTCAGTAGAGCGCAAAACGCTGTATTGAGGTCCTATTTACGCCTCTCATCTCTATTTAGGTTAATATCCCGTTTCGGCTTTCGTAACCCCTACCGGCTTGACTCACCCCTAGGGCGACTCAACGGAGGGCTAATACAAGGCTGACGACCAATAGCCCTAGGACGATCCACCCAACAGGGGTGAGGGGGGGCCAACGTCCAGTCCGGGCGGGGCGACGATCGGCCTGAAGCCAAGCTTGCTGTTGTTGCTGACTCACATATAGGGTACATTCCTGGGCATAGGGGCGCTGGGGAAAGGTGCAAGTATCATCGGCCTCGTAGACACAACTTTGGCAAAGATAGGCATCCGTTTCGGTGCGGTAGAGGGGAATACCGGGATGGCCGAAGGCTTTCAGGGACGTTTGGCAATGGGGACACGCGATCGCCTGAGTAGGCACCGGTTGATGGCAAGTAGGACAGTCCGACATTAATCCGCGATCGCCTGTAAACACAACATTAGCTCCATCTTGCCACGCTCGCCGCTGGGTATGTCTTCGTGCCTTCGTGTTGAAACCGGCACCTAGTCAACTTTTCCCAGCAACCTAGGGGCAAAATGGACAACTGTCGTTATAGTAGACAGGTTAAAAATAGGCTACCGGGTTGCAATGGGACGGATCTTTCTTTCAGCCGGTCGCGGCGGGTTTGAAGGTTTAGAGCGAGATGTGGGCATCCAAGTGGCGGGTACGACTGAAGCCCAGGAAATGATCCTGCTCCGGGACTGGATTGTGGCTGAACTCACGACCCGTCAAGCCGAAGTGTTGGCGGTCCCGGATGAACTCAGTGCCGCCCAGACGATCGCCTGGATCAACGAGCGCATTCAACCGGGGGATGTTGCCCTGGAGATCCACGCCGACACCCTAGATCCCACGGCAGTACGCGGGGCCACGGTGTTTTACATTAGCCAGAATCAGAGCCGCAAAACCCAAGCCGAACAGTTGATCTTTGCCCTCCTGCGCCGGGTCCCCCAACTGCCGAATCGGGGGGCTAAGCCCGACAGTGCCACCAACCTGGGCCAGTTACCCTTCTGCCGTGATATTATTCAGCCCTCGTTACTACTTCAGGTAGCCTGCCTAAGCCATGCGGACGATCGTGCCCTCCTGCAAAGCGCCCGGCGGGTGATTGCGGCGGGAATTGCCGATGGCCTGGTGGCCTGGCGGCGATCGCTCCTGACCCAGGAACCGATGCTATCCCCGGCGACAATCCCTCAGACCCACTTGACCTTCCCACCGTGCAAAATCCTGATTAATCAGCAGCCCTATGGGGAGCAGGGGATTGATGTGTATGGCAACGCCTATGTCCCGATCGATCTGGCCGATTGTCTGGGGATCGATCTGCCCACCACTCCCCCCGTGCGGCGGATTCGCTACCGTGGCATTGTTTATATCAAAGCGATCGACCTGCGGGACTTTGGGATTTGGCTCCAGTGGGATAGCGCCGATCGTACCCTGGCCATTCGCTCCCTGGCCCGCCTGCATTTAGATGAATTGGCTCCCATTATGGGCCGGGGGCAAACGAGCGAAGTCCAGTTGACCATGTTCCTCAAGGCCAACCATGAGTCAGCCCTGGCGGCAGTCCCGGACCTGGCCAAACTCTATCGGGAAGAAGCCCTGATTGAAGGAGTTAATCATGACATTGCCTTTAGTCAGATGTGCCTGGAAACCAACTTTTTGCGCTGTAGTGCTGGGTTACCGGCGGATGCCTATAACTTTGGTGGATTGGGTTCAGGGGGGGGAGCCAGCGAAACCCTGCGGTTTGCCAGTGCTCGCCTAGGGGTTCGCGCCCACCTGCAACACCTCAAAGCCTATGCCTGTGCTGAGCCACTGGTACAGGAGCAAGTTGATCCGCGCTTCCGGTTTATCACCCGTGGGGTTGCCCCCACGATCGCCGCGCTCAGTGGGCGTTGGTCTGCCGATCCCCAATACGGGGCCAAGGTGCTGGGTATTCTACGCCGCCTCTATGAATCAGCGGGATTGTTGTAGTTGTAGCTGTATGGACTTCAAAACTGCCCAGGATTATTTACTGCTCCAGGCGGGTCGCCAGCCTGCCGTCCAGGAGGAGGTCTTTCTCGATCGTCTGCAACGGGGGCAGCCCCCCATTCCCGGTCAGGTCACTACGCTTTTGTTAGCCCTCAAGGTGATTCTGGAGGGACTACGACAGGCGGAATACCTCGATCGGGAGCTAGCCTGTGCCTTGCACCTCCTGGCCTACGAGAGCCGCCAGTTTTACACAGCGGGCCTGCAAGCGGGCGTCAGTTGGCCCCCCCTCCTGCATGAAGACCTCGAACGGATTGCCCAACTGGTGCGCCAGATTTTCCTCAATACCTAGGGGGGTGGCTAGCCCAAGGGGGAGCATCAGCGTTTGGGGCCTTGCTGGCTCAACACCAACCGACCTTCTGTAATTTGAATATCTGTCTACTCTCGATGACTACGCTGGCCCGTTGAGGTTACAGGGTAGGTTCCCACACGGTTGAGGGGAATATCCACACCGATCGCGTCGGTCTAAATTTGGCAGGATGAAAGCAGTAACGGCATGCTTTACCACTGCCCAGAGGAGACAACCATGCGCTTTTCGATTCAATCTATTTACAAATGGTATCGGGGCCTGATCCGCAATCCCAAGTACCGGGGCTGGGTGATCCTTGCGACGATCGCCTACCTGATCTTGCCTTTCGATATTTCGCCTGACATTTTCCCGATCGTGGGTCAGCTTGATGATGTCATCATCGCCACGCTCCTGGTTACAGAAGTCTCCCAATTGGCGGTGGATTGGGTGAAGGGTCGCACGGGTCCCCAAGCCAAACCGACGACGCAGCCTGTAGGGGTTGCCGCCGCCCCAGCCGGTCCCACTGTGGATGTAGAAGTATCGCCCCTTTCGTAACCGTAATGCCCCTACAGCACTTCCATATTTAGTGAGGTACAGACAAGGGGCTTCAGCCTCTTGTTTACAAGGCTTGACAGTACTTCATTAAGGAGAGAACGGCTGTAACCGTAGTAATTGTGCGTTTAACTCCAGGATAATGATGTGTGGGGTGGGCATCTTGCCTACCCTGTTTATCATCTTGCCTGCCCTGTTGATTATGGGCACCCCGAAAAATATCAATCTTGCGCTCACACGCCACGTAATCTCGTCGGTTGGGGCAGTTGAACAGCCCCGATCCTCAGTGCGAAGAACTTTTATTTAGGTGCATCCTACTTTTGCACCCCTCACCTTAAATCCCTCTCCCACCAGGGGAGAGGAACGGTCAGTGGCACCCCTTCTTCCATAAGAAGCCCAGGGGTACTAGCCGCAGTCATTAGGGCGATCGATAAAAAGGCCGTTTGACGATCGTGGCGGGACAGGGTTTACCCCGAATAATGACGCTGAGTTCCTGACCGATCGCGGCTAATTCTCTGGGCACATAGGCCAGGGCGATCGCTTTTGCCAGCGTGGGGGACCAACTGCCACTGGTGATTGTGCCGATGGGCTGATCACCGTGGTGAACGGGATAATCATGACGGGCGATGTTACGACCCTGCATGACGAGGCCCACCAAGCGACGGGTTACCCCCTGCTGACGCTGTTCCTGGAGGCGCGATCGCCCGATAAAATCCACCGCCTTATCCCAATGAACCAACCAGCCTAATCCGGCTTCCAGGGGCGTCGTGGTGGCATCAATGTCTTGGCCGTAGAGAGCCATTGCGGCTTCGAGGCGGAGGGTATCCCGTGCCCCCAAGCCACAGGGAGTAACCCCTGCTGCCAGGAGATCTTGCCAAAGTGCAACGCCAACCGTCGCCTCAACCATGATCTCAAACCCATCTTCCCCCGTATAGCCAGTGCGGGCCAAAAAGGCGGGTTGTCCTAACACAGTTCCCTGGATATGCCCAAAGCGGGGGACGGTATTTAAAGGTTCAGCGACAAAGGGTTGGAGGGTGGCGATCGCCTGGGGGCCTTGGACGGCCAGGAGGACTTGGGTTGTCGTCAGATCGAGCAGTTGGGTGGGTTGGGTGCCGGGGCTGGCCAGATGGGCGGTGATCCAGGCGCGATCGCTTTCCCGTGTTGCTGCATTGACGATCAGGGTGAATTGGCGATCGCCGCTCACAATCCCCTGGTCATAAATAATCAAATCATCTAGGATGCCTGCCTGTTCGTTGAGCAACACCGTATATTGACCCTGGCCCGGTTGCAGGCGACTCAGATCGGACGGCACTAGGGCTTGCAGGTGGGTGAGTACATCGGGTCCCCGCAGGCAAAATTTACCCATGTGGGACACATCAAACATACCCACCGCCGTGCGCACGGCTTGGTGTTCCTGGGTAATGCCCTGAAACTGAATCGGCATCTCCCAACCGGCAAAGTCGGTCAGGCGGGCGTTAAGGCTCTGGATGGCGGCGAAGAGAGGGGTCCGGTTAGCGATCGCGGCTGAGTCTGTCACCATTTAGCTCTGTCACCCTTTAACAGGGGGTAAGGTTTAGTTTGGGCATAGTCAACCTCTCAATCCTAGCAATCCCTTTCGTCATCCCTGGGGTTATTTTCTCGCGATCGGCGATGCGGACTCACCCAAGCAACGTCTTGTCGGTCATGAGCCAAGGGTGACCGGCAGGGGCAATGGCGCTTCTGTAGCTTTGGGGTGTTGATTGAGGTGCTGACTCTGGAATGCCATGCGTGGGGAGCGGCTGAGATCCCGACGGGTGTCTGATCGCCAGCGATCGCGATTCCCCCTATCTAACCCCAGTTTTTTTGTGATACCCTAGACAAGGCACATTGATGAACACCGTCAATGATCAGTGTGTATTCACCTAAGGGTCGCTAGCTCAGTGGTAGAGCACTCGGCTTTTAACCGATTGGTCCTGGGTTCAAATCCCAGGCGACCCATTATTTCCGGCCAATTAGCTGCATGGCAGCTTCCCGTCCGCCTGATCGCAGCTACGCCCCCCCGTCCTGCCCCCGGCCTATCTCCGCCTGTTGTTGCAACAGGGCTGGCCCACGGGAGGTTCCCAATCGCGTTGCGCCTGCCTGGACAAGGGCGATCGCCTGCTCCAGGGTCCGAATCCCCCCGGAGGCCTTGATGCCCACCCGGCCTTTGGTGATCTGCTTCAGCAGGGCCACATCCGCCACCGTGGCCCCTCCCTGCCAGCCCGTACTGGTTTTGAGGAACGCTACCCCCGCATCTAGGCAAACTGCGGCGGCTAATTCCTTTTCCGCTGGGGTGAGCAGACCCATTTCCAGGATGGCCTTGATCGGTTTACCCGTTGCCTCAGCGATCGCGGCTATTTCCCGGTACAACTCGTTAGTGTTCCCCACCTTCAGCCAGCCCAGGTTAATGACCACGTCCAACTCCGCCGCCCCGTTGTCAACAGCCTCTTGAGCCTCATACAGCTTCACAGCGGCTGTTGTGGCTCCGGTAGGAAAGCCAATCACCACACACACCTGCGATCGTTTGCCGTGGAGCCACTCCGCCGCCAGTCGCACATGGCAGGGAGCCACACACAGCGTCGCAAACCGAAAGCGATCGGCGATCTCACACCCTTGGCGAATATCCTCCGGGGTGGCAGCGGGGTGCAGGACAGCGTGGTCAATCAGGGGCGCAAGATCCAGGTCAGTAGGAAAGTCCATCGGCTAGAAGGCGTTTTGAGTGGTGCTCGTAGGGGCGGGTTGTGGGTTGATGGGAAACCGACACCCTCAATCAACCCGCCCGTCTTGAATTTTGCCGGGTTGGGGTGGGTTGTGTGCCTATCTTACCGGGTGACCAACCCTCTTGATAAACCTGCCCATTGGGAATTTGGAATTTTGAACGCTAGGGAACCCGACTGGCAGCAGAGGAAACATCGCAGAGTATAGTAAACAGGTGTCTTCTGCGGTTAGGGTGCTGATGGGGCAACCTGACTCAGCCTACTGGGTTTGGGGATAGTCATGCAACGGATTACGGGAACAACAAAACTGTTAGGGGTTATCGGTGATCCCATTGGCCACTCCCTTTCGCCTGTGATGCACAACCGGGCGATCGCGGAATTGGGGATGGACTATGTCTATGTCCCCTTCCCGATTAAGGCAGCGGCTCTGGCGATCGCCATCCAAGGCTTGGCGGCGATCGGGGTGCAAGGGTTTAGTGTCACGATTCCCCATAAGCAGGCGATCGTCCCCCTGTTAGCGGAGGTGACGGCCCTCGCCCAGGCGGTGGGGGCGGTAAATACCGTGTGGTGGAATGGTGCGGGCTGGAGTGGCACGAATACAGATGTGGCGGGGTTCCTGGCTCCCCTACAAGGGCGTTCGCCGGATTGGCGCAATACGAGGGCGGTGATCCTGGGCAATGGGGGGGCAGCACGGGCCGTCGTCGCGGGTTGTTACGAATTAGGGGTCGGCGCGATCCAGGTGGTAGGGCGGCAACCGGCTAAGCTGGCCCAGTTTGAAAACAGTTGGCAGGCGGTGCCCTGGTCGTTGCCCCTAACGGTGCATGGTTGGGATGCCTTGCCCGACCTGGTGGCCCAGGCGGATTTGTTGGTGAACACGACCCCGATCGGGATGACACCCCACCCGGATCAGTCGCCCCTAACGCCCGCGATCGCGGCCCAGATTAAACCCAGCGCGATCGTGTACGACCTGATTTATACGCCCCAACAAACTCAATTCCTTCAGCAGGCCCAACAACAAGGGGCCACCGCGATCGGGGGATTGGAAATGCTGGTCCAACAGGGGGCCGTTGCCCTTGCTCAGTGGCTCCAGTGTCCGGTGCCCATTGCCACCATGCGCCAAGCCCTCCTTGAGGCCCTTGCCACCTAGGAGAACTTCAGATCCGCCTGTTGGATCGACTTACAGAGAAAGCGTTCAAAGTCAGCCGCCGGTAGGGGTGGGCTATACCAATAGCCTTGAATAGCATTACACCCGTGCTTTTGAAGGAATTGCACTTGATCTTCAGTCTCCACCCCTTCTGCAATCACCTTTAATTTCAGGGTTTGCGAAATGGCAATAATGCTGGTCACTATCGTGGCATCCCGTGACCCTTCCTGAATGCGCCCCACAAACGCCCGATCGATCTTGACGGCATCCAGGGGTAAACGACTGAGGTAGTTGAGAGATGAATAGCCCGTGCCAAAGTCATCTAAGGCAATTTGAATATCCTGCGATCGCAGGGCGGTCAGGATCTCAATACTGGCTTCGAGGTTATCAATAATCCCCGTTTCGGTCACTTCTAGGGTGAGGAGTTCGGGTGTCGTGTTCGTTTCGGTGAGTACCTGCTTCACGGTAACGGTAAAATCTGTTTGTTGCAGTTGTCGCGCCGATACATTGACAGAAACCCGTAGGGGTAACAGGCTGCTTGACTGCCACGTTTGGGCTTGCAGACAGGCGGTTTTGAGCACCCACTGGCCAATTTTCACGATCGCGCCTGTTTCTTCGGCCAAGGGAATAAATGTTTCTGGTGAAATCATCCCTAGTTCCGGATGTTGCCAGCGTAGGAGGGCCTCTGCTCCAATAATCCGGCGGGTGATGAGATTGACTAGGGGTTGATAATACAAGTGGAATTGACCGCGATCGATGGCCATATCCACGTCCATAATCAAGCGCTGTCGTTCATTACTTTCGGCATCCTGTTCCGGGTTATAAAACTGGTAGTGGGTTTGGCCGCGTTTTTTGGCCGATCGCATCGCTAGATCGGCATGGTTGAGTAAAACATCCCCGTTATGACTATCCTGGGGATACAGGGTAATACCCACACCAAACTGCATCCGCACCTCTTGACTGGCAACGGTATAGGGTTCCGCCAGAATTTCGAGCAGGGTGTGTATCCACTGCTCCACTTCCTCTGGTTGCGATCGCCCGGCCAAGAGCAGACAAAATTCGACCCCACTCAACCGCGCCACAACGTCACTCGGTCCCAGACAATCCTGCAATCGGGTGGCAATCATCTGCAAGAGTTGATCCCCCGCCACATGGCCTAAATTGCTATTCACGGCATTGAAGTGGTTGATATGGAGGCAGATGACGGCTAGCAAGGTCTGCCGTTGACGGGCCTGTTGCAGACACTCATTCAGTTCGTGGCGGAGCAAAATACGATTCGGTAAATTGGTCAGCGGGTCCCGAAAGGCCAATTGCTGTAAGCTATAGGTGGCCCGCTTCATCTCATCAATATAGGGCTGGGTGATGGCTTCCTGTTTGGCTAATCGTGCCGCGATCGCCTCACTAAGTTCTTCACTAGTAAACGGCTTCGTTAAATAATCGTCCGCGCCCAAATTCATCCCCCGCCGAACATCCGTCTTATCTGCCTTGGCACTTAGGAAAATAAAGGGAATGTGGGCCGTTTCCGGATCTTGGTTCAGGGTTTGGAAAACTTCATAGCCATCCATTTCCGGCATCATGATATCGCACAAAACAAGATCAGGGAAATGGAGGCGTGCTAATTCAATGCCCTGCTTGCCATCTGCTGCCGCGATCGCCGTATAGTCCAAGCAGTCCAGGATTGCAATAATCTCCTCTCGTAGCGATCGCACATCTTCAATGACCAGAATCGTTTTCATAATGAATCCACAAACCATCTCTAGATAATATTCCGATCAGAATTCAGAGAAATCACTAGCATTAACCATAAACATCAGCCTCGTATTTAACAGTTCATCAATAAAAGTATTGCTAAGTTAACAAGAATAATAATCACAGATAACACCTTAAAAACCTTAAGGACGAATGGGTAATTGGATCGTAAAGGTTGTTCCTACGCCAGGCTGACTGGCAACTTGAATCGTTCCTTTATGGAGATCGACTGCATTTTTCACGATCGCCAAACCCAACCCCGTGCCGGGTAGGTTGCTGACGTTGTTCGCCCGATAAAACTCTTCAAACAAATGGATCTGATCCTCTGGAGAAATCCCAATACCTTCATCTTTGACGACAAAGGTGACTTGGTGCTCATCCCAGCTCAGAGCTAGCGTTACCGCCCCACCGCTTGGAGAATATTTTACCGCGTTCGTGAGCAGATTGGTCAACATTTGTCGCAGCAACTTTTCATCCATCTCAACCCAAAAGCTAGGGCTAGCTGATGTTTCTGAGAGCAACGCTGAGGGAGAACTGCTGACAGACAACGTTTCCTGAAGTTCGCAATCGGGCTGACCAGGATAGACAAATACCAATCGATGCGCTTCTGCGATTAATGCCAATTCTTCAAAGAGCGACTGGCAAAATTGGATGAGTTCTAGGGGGGCTGGATTGAATTCAGCTCGACCCGCTTCAACTTTCCCTAGGAGGAGAATATCTTCAATTAAATTCGTTAAATGTTTGACCTCCCGTTGAATTTTATCCAGACGATCGATTTTTTTCTCATCGGTTAGCTTATGGCCGAAACGTTTCAGCAAATCACTACAGGCAAAAATCGTTGCCAGGGGTGTCCGGAATTCATGGGAGGCAGTGCAAATAAAGCGGGATTTCAGCTCGCTAAGTTCCTTCTCCTTGGCGAGTGCCCGTAAGACTTCGGCTTCTGCCTGTTTCCGTTCCACTAGCTCCACCTCCAGCTTGGCATAGAGATCGGCCTGTTGAATGGCAATCCCAATTTGGACCGCCAGTTTTTCCAGGATATCCACCTCCCACGGTCGCCATTGGCGGGGTGAGGAGCAATGGTGCGCAATCAGCAGTCCCCAGAGTTCTTCGCCAAGGAGGAGCGGCACCACCAAATTGGCCCGAACCTGAAGATTGGCCAGCATTTCGATATGGCAAGGTTGTAGGCCGCTGGTATAGATATCGTCGATCGTGCGGGTCCGACCCTGTTGGTATTGCTGCACATAGTCTTTCATGAAACAGGAGTCATGGATCACCTTGCCGAGGAGCGGTTGCCAAGCGGGATCAGTGGCTTCGACGAGGACGGCCCCACTCCAATCGGGATGGAAGCGATAGATCACCACCCGATCGGTCCTGAGGAAGTGGCGAACTTCGGTCACTGCCGTTTTGAGGGTTTCCTCTAGACGCAGGGATTGGCGGATACGCTGGGCGATCGCGGCTAATAGATGTCCCCGCTCTACCTGCTGGGCCAGATCCAGTTCAGCCTGCCGTTGATTGGTAATATCATCCAGGGTGCCGGAAACCCCAATGATCTGTCCATTGACCCCTCGCATCGCACTGGCGGAGACTTCGAGCCAGCGAAATTGGCCTCCCTTCGCCCGGTAGCGCACGGGAACCCGCGACATCCCCTGTAAATCCTTGCCCTGGAGGATTTCCTGAAACCGGGACCATTTTTCTTCACGATCGGCAGGATCAAGGTAGTCCAGGAAGCAGGTTCCTAAGGTTTCAGCCACGGGATAGCCCATAATCGTGGTCCAGGCGGGATTCAGAAAGGTCCATCGCCCCTCCAGATCCCGCTGAAACACGATGGTTTTGAGGCTATCAATCACGCTGCGATGTTTACGCCAACTGGCCCGGAGGACTTCTTCCGTTTGACGGCGTTCCTGGATTTCTTTTTGGAGTCGCTTATTGAGGTGTTGCAGTTCCTGGGTCTGTTGCCGCAGGGTCAATTCTAGGGCCTGGTTGGCTTCTTGTATGGCACTGTCACTGCGACGATCGCTGATATCAGTGACAATCCCTAGCATCCCAATGACGCGGCCATTGGGGTCATGGATGGTATCGGCACGCAGGAGCACCTGGAGGGTGCGGCCCGTGTGGGTTTGGTGTTCCAGTTCTCCTACCCAGCAGTTGCCATTGCGCAGGGTCTGAAAAATCTCGCTGACGGCCTCCTCATCTTTGAACACCGCTCGTATGCCGCCACGAGCATTAAATTCGGCAGGGGTTTCGCATTCGTAGACCTTACAAAAGGCCAGATTTTGGTAGAGGTGATTACCCTCCGGATCGGTAATGACGATCGCGTCGCTGGAACACTCCACGGCTTGTCGATAGCGCCATAGGGCCTTCTCCAATTCCTGCTGATGAATCTGGCATAACTCGTTAATGTGGGGCTGGGCCAGCAGCATGGACAGATGTTGCGAGATGGCCACCCCCAGCACCTCATAGGTGGGGGTGACCACCGGTAGCTCAGACATTCGGCATTGTTGCATCCTGGCCAGCACACTGAGGATATCCAGGGGTTGGGTTGGATCGGCATGGACATAGGCGGTCGGAGGTTGCTCAATCGCGGCGGCCACGGTGAGATCCATCAAGGGCTGGCCACTGGCCAGTAACCGGACCACATCGCGGTTGCGCAAAACCCCTACCAGGCGCGATTGTTCGACCACCAGCAGGCAAGTGCTGGACGGCGGCAGGGGACGGCTGGACTGCAAGTGTGGTTCCCCCCCCTTGCCCCGTTCCCCTCGTGTGTTTTTGGTGGCTTGCAGGGCGGTAATGGCGACGTGTAGGGGGGTATTGAGACGGACTTGGGTGGGTGTACGATCGAGCCAACTGGTCCAGTCTAAAGCGGGTTGAAGGTGTGACGGTGAGGGCAAGTCCAGGGTCATGGGGGATGGGAAAACCTCAAATTGTCATGGGGGGTGGGAGCAATGGCAACGGCAGAATGCCCTAGCGCAAAGGGTCAATGGCAGGACGATCGCAGGTGGCAGGGAGTCGTATGATGCAACTGGCTATGGGCACCCTCCTGCTCCCAACAGTCAAGGGGGCAGGTTAGTCAGCCGCGATCGCGGAGCTTCTACTTCTTAGATCTACAGGATTTTTAAGCGTGTGCTGGGAGATTTTGGGAAATTTCCGCGATTTTACGGATCTGCGATCCCTAGGGCGCTTCTGCGGACGCCCTCATCGGGCAAGTTCACCGTTCAAATTGCAAAATTCAAGTTTCCAGGGACATCCCGTCTGGCACTTGGTCACGGGTTGATTCTTAAGGCAGCAGGGTCCTTTAGGGGTGACCCCCGGAGGGATGATCTATCATGGTCCCATTAGCTGTTATGGGCAGTCGGGTCACCCGCAGATTTGGCACTGTGATCGTCAGGGGGTGATCTGCCCGATAGCTGTACTTGTTGTTCATGAGGAATTGGAACTGAATGCTAAATGACATCCCGCACGTCTTAACGACCCAACGTCCCCTGGCCCCCGCTCCGAATCCGGAAACGAGCGGGGATGCTTACGGCCTTGCCCTGACGATCGCGGCGGCGGCGGATGAGCGCAAAGGGGCTGATATTGTGGTGCTGAAGGTGGCGGAGGTGTCCTATGTAGCTGATTATTTTGTGATTGTCACGGGGTTTTCGAGTGCCCAACTGCGGGCGATCGCGCGATCGATTGTGGAGCGGGTGGAGGAAACCTGGCAGCGGTTGCCCCGGAATGCGGAAGGGCAGGCGGAGGGGGGCTGGATTCTGCAAGATTATGGCGATGTGGTGACGCATCTGTTTCTGCCCCAACAACGGGAGTTTTATAACCTGGAAGCCTTCTGGGGCCATGCGGAGCGAGTGGTCCTGCCCGACTTGAGTCTAGCCAACCCCCAACCCCCCGCGTTATCCTAATTGCTGATACATGCATGGATATGCCTTCACCCCTGCCAACTTGTCCGGTTCCCGTTGAGCAACAACCGCTCAATGAATATGAGCATTTGCGGGAATCCTGGTTTTTCCGTTGGGCCACCCGGCCTTGGCCGCGTTATCTGGGCATTGTGATCTGGATCTGGGGGGGCAGTTGGCTGGTGGCTGGCCCTGTGGCGGCAGCTAGCTTTCCGATCGCTAAATATCCCCTGCAATTTTGCCTGAGTGGTGCCCTGGGGGCCAGTATCCCCCTGTTGCTAGCTTTGACCCATCTCTATCTGGGCTGGCAGTATGTGGCCCATCGACTGGCCAGTGAGCAAATTTCCTATGAGGAGTCGGGCTGGTACGATGGTCAACTCTGGCCGAAGCCAGCGACAATGCGCGATCGCGATCGGCTGGTGGTCACCTATCAAATTCAACCGTTATTGCGCCGGATGCGGTGGACGTTTGCGGTATTGGGTGGCCTGTGGGTACTGATTGCTGGGATCTGGTGGCTCTGGGCTAGCGTAGACTGATTAAACCCCTGTCTGTTGACAAGGCTGTTCTCAATAGCGGGTTTCGCCATCATGTTTCGTAAAACCTCTCTCGGTAGTCTGGGCCTCTGGGTGGGCGGCACGCTGACCCTGGTTGGGTTTATTGCCTACTTTGGGCTGGATAATGCCACCTTGAATCTGGTGGGTTTTTTTTATGGCTTTCCGCTGTTACTCGGTGGCTTGGCTCTGAAGTCTTCGGAATTAGCGCCGGTTCCTTTTAGTCAACCGACAACGGCGGCGGTCCTGGCCCTGCGGCAAGCCCAAGCAACGCCGATTCAAAAGCAGGTGCGCGAAGATCTCGATCGCTACCGCTATGGTCAAAAGGCCCACTTTGATAAAGCCTTGGCCTACCTGGGGTTAAGTCCCTCGGACGAGGCACGACCGGTGTTGACGGCGATGCGAGAAACGGCGATCGACGATGCCTATGCCCTGATTCTAGAGTTTGACTCGCCCCAGATTCCCCTCGCCACTTGGCAACAAAAGCAGGAGAAGCTGACTAGTTTCTTCGGGGCTGGCGTGCGGGTAGCAGTGGCCCAACCAGCGGACGATCGGATCGAATTGAGCCTCATTGCCACACCCACTGCCTAAGCAGCCGTTAAAGATCACCGTTTGAGCAGCGACCACGAATAACGATGTTTGGCGCCTTCGGGTCAATCTGCCAAGTTTGTAAGACGACCTTAGCCGTCGTTTTGGTCGTTGTTTGGGTGCGGTTGTGGGGGGTTATGGGGCTAGGGGGAAGTAGTGTCGGGTCATGGCGAGGGCGTCGGCGGCAAAGCGATCGCGGACGGCTGGTGGCCCTATGATGAGGCAGTCGGCTCCATAGCGGCGGATTTCACGGTAGAACCAGAAGGTGTTGTGGATGCGTCGGACGATGCGTTTGCTGGCCTGATCGGGGAGCCAATCAATGGCCAGGTCGGCGGTGGTTTTGGGGCGGTAGCCAAAGGCGAGGTTGCCGAGCAGGTGGAATTCAACGTCGATCTGGCTAAGTTGGGGCTGCCAGGGACCATCGGTGGGGGAGATCACGGTTTCGGCGGGGATGCGATCGAGGCGGAGGGACCAGTTGTGTTGGAGGGGTTCGATATCCTGATTGCCGTCGGTTTCGTCGCACCAGCAGTCGAGATATTGCTGGTCCTCGTGGCGTTCGATGCGGGCGTGGCGAATGGTGAAGCTCCAGATGCGGCCTGCGGCGTCTTGATAGGCAAGGCGAAAGGGGTGTTGACGGCGTATCCAACCTTCGATGTCTTGCCGCCAGGGGGGGCTAGGGTGATTGACCCAGGTTTGAATTTCCTGGCGCAGGGGCAAGTTAAGTTCGCTGCGTTCGAGCAGTAGGTGGGCGAGTTCGTAGGCAGCGGGGATCTCGTCGTGGGTTTTAAGCCAGCCGAGGATGCGGTTGAGGGTGTTGATGCGATCGTGGCTCCAATCGTGGTTAATGCCCAAGCGCAGTTTACCCTGGGCGATCGCTTTAATAAGTTTTGATACGTTAGGTTTCTCGCCCCAGGTTTGGCCAAAGGCGAGGGCAAGCTGCTCTAGTTGGGCTTTTTCGTGCTCGGCGATGGTGAGGGTGATGGAGGGTCGTCGGCGCACCATAGGGGGATCTTCAAAAATGTACGTGCACTTTATCGCCGCATTGGTTGATCTGATTCTATTTTGTTGGTAAGAATGGTGCTTAACCCAGAAGTGTTGAATCCAGATATAAAACTTTACACTTTAGGGTGCGAGAGTCATACAAGCGTTTCTGGAAGCAAATCGTAGCTCCAATGGACGAGCGAACAGCGACGGCTGAGTTCTAGTTGCAAATAGCGAAACTTG